>USPI01000007.1 GCA_900556535.1 uncultured Eubacteriales bacterium
TATGATTATATAGTTATGATAAAAAATTTCGGGAGGTGGGCGCATGGAGAGCCTTAAGCATAACGCGATAAGCGTGGGCAAATATTTCAGGACCTTTTACCGCTGGGTGCTGGTCTCGGTCGGCACGGGGCTCGTGTGCGGCGTGGTCGGCTCCGCGTTTCACCTGACGGTCGATTACGTTACGAACGTGCGCACAGGCGCTCCGTGGCTCATCTTTTTCCTGCCGCTCGGCGGTCTTGCGATCGCGTTTATTTACAGCGTCAGCCGCATGGTGGGCGAGGGCACGAACGGTATCATCGACTCCATCCACGACGGCGGCAGGGTGCGAATGCGCCTTGTGCCGCTCATATTTATTTCGACCGCGATAACCCATCTCGTCGGCGGCTCTGCCGGTCGTGAGGGCGCGGCGCTGCAAATAGGCGGCGGCATCGGCTACCGCGTGGGCAGCCTTTTGAAGCTTGACGACAAGGATATGCGCCTTGTGACGCTGTGCGGCATGAGCGCCGTGTTTGCTGCCCTCTTCGGCACTCCGCTCACCGCGACGCTTTTTGCGCTTGAGGTCATCTCCGTCGGCGTTTTGTATTATTCCGGACTCATTCCCTGCCTTGTCGCGTCCGTCACGGCCTACGGCGTCTCGCGTCTTGCGGGGATCGAGCCGATGCGCTACGCCGTCATGCTCGAGCCGCTTGAGGTCGGGCTCATCGTGCGCGTGTGCATCCTCGCAGTTGCCTGCGCCGTCGTGAGCATGGTGTTTTGCATTGCAATGCACAAAACCGAGGAGTTTGCGGCGAAAAAGTTCAAAAACATCTATCTTCGCGCATTCATAGGCGGCGTTATCGTCATCGCGCTTACCGTGCTCGTCGGCAACGAGAGCTATAACGGCACAGGCACGGACGTTATTTCCGCCGCACTGTGCGACGGCAAGGCGCCGACGTGGGGCTTTTTGTGGAAGATAGTTTTCACCGCCGTGAGCATAGGCTTCGGCTTCAAGGGCGGCGAAATAGTGCCGACGATGTTCATCGGCGCAACGCTCGGCTGTATGCTCGGACCGCTTCTCGGCATACCCGCGCAGTTTGCCGCGGCAATTGCCCTCGTTGCGGTGTTCTGCGGCGCGGTCAACTGTCCGATAGCGTCAATTATCCTGTCCGTGGAGCTCTTCGGTTCGGGCGAGCTTGTGTATTTCGCGCTCGCCTGCGGCATATCGTATATGCTCTCGGGCTATTTCGGGCTCTACAGCAGCCAGAAAATAATGTATTCCAAGACCCGCGCGGAGTATATAAACCGCTACGCCGAGTGAGAAGCGAGCTTCTGCATTATTTCGCCCCACAGCTCGACTATGCGAAAGCGCAGCTCGTAGCCCTCGGCTTCGGTTATGAGCGCTCTGTCGTCCTGCGCCATTGAGTCGAGCGCCCTTTCCCGCGCCGCGGCGTCAATGCACAGCGGCGGGAACACGACGCACCACCAGTTATGCCCCTGCCCGCTGCCGAGAGTTACGCGCAGGCAGTCGTAGCGCCCCGCAGGCAGCGTGAAGCCGTCGTAGCGGCGCGTTGGGAAGTATTCCGGCTCAAGCGAGACCCTGACCTCGCGCCCCTGTGCATACCGCTGCGCGGCAGCCCGTATTTCGGGCAGGCGGGAGGATATTATCCTCTGCGCCTCGTCGGAGCCCTGCGCTGCTTTGAGAGCGGGAGATAAGTATTCAAGCACCCCGTCGCGCACGCTCAGCTTTATTTCCTGCTCGAGCGCAGCGTCCGAGACCGCGACGACGTGAAGCCGCACGAGACGGCTGCTTATGCCGTCCTGCCGCCCCTGCGCCCACGCGCCCGTGCACAGCGCGAGGCACACCGCGCCGAGCAGAGCAAGCTCCCATGCCTTCAGCTTTCGTTTATCCATAAAAAATGACCGCCTTTACTATGTGTTAGTCATAGTTTGGGCGGTCTTTTTGAATTTTAAACCTCAAGTCGGGGAACATTGTGCGCGATGCTGACGCAGCGGTAGTCGCGCCTGAGCGCTTTGGCGCATTTTTCGGCGTCGGCGGGGTCTGCGAATATGCCGAAAACGGCGGAGCCCGTGCCGGTCATAACAGAGCCGAGCGCGCCCGCGTCGAGCATTTGTCCCTTGATGGCGGCGATCTCGTTGTGCCTGCGGTCGGGCACATCCTCAAAGACATTGTACATACGCCGCGCGACCTTGGGCAGGTCTCCCTCTCGGAGCAGCTCGACTATCCCCTGCGTGTCCGGGTGGCAGCGCAGCTTCACGCTGTCCAATTTCCGGAACAGCTCCGGTGTCGAAACGGAAAAATCGGGCTTGCAGATGACGAGCGTGCAGTCGGGCAGCGGGGGCAGCGGGGAGAGCACCTCGCCTCTGCCGGAGGCAAGCTGAGTTCCGCCGGCTACGCAGAACGCAACGTCCGAGCCGATTTTTGCTGCGATCTGCTCGAGCCTTTCGCAGCCGAGCGCGGTGCCGCACAGCTTGTCGAGCGCCCTGAGCACCGCGGCGGCATCGCTTGAGCCGCCCGCCATGCCCGCGCCGACGGGGATGTGCTTTTGCATTTTTATGTGCGCGCCCATGTTTTCAATGCCCGCTTCGGCAAAGAACACGTCGGCGGCACGCACGGCGAGATTGCGCGAATCCGAGGGCACGAAGTGCAGATTGCACTCGGCGCGGCTCGGCTTTTCGGGCGTGAGCGTCACGCGTATATCGTCGCAAAGCGAGACGGTCTGCATGACCATGAGCATATCATGGTAGCCGTCGGGACGCCGCGCGGTCACGTCAAGCGAGATATTTATTTTTGCATAGGCTTTTTCGTCAATAGTGTTCATTTTTCAAAAAGTATGGACATCAGCGCGACGCCGGAGTTCACATACGCTCCCTTTTCGCCGCTTTTTTCGGTGTAGGGCAGACCCGCCCCGGTATCGACGCGGCTGTCGTAGATCATAAACGGAACGGGGTCGCCGTCGTGTCCGCGTGTGGAGGTGAGGGTCTTGTGGTCGGATAAAAACAGCAGGCGGTAGTCCCACGCGCGCCGGCGCATAGCCTCGTCAAGGGGCTTAATAAGGCGCGTATCGAGCCAGCCGATGGCCTCGAGCTTGCCCTCAAGGTCGCCGTTGTGGGTGCACTCGTCGGGGGCCTCGACGTGAATGGCGGCAAAGTCGTGCTCCTCGAGAATGTCGAGCGCGGCTTGGAGCTTGTTTTCATAGCTCGTGTCCTTTTCACCGGTCGCGCCCTCGGGGCAGACGAAGTTCAGACCCGTCAGGGCGGCGATGCCGTGGCACAGGGGCACCGCGGAAACGACCGTGCCGTCATGACCGGTGGCGGTCTTGAAATCGGGCAGCTTCACAGCCGTGCCCTCCGCCCAGAACCAAACGCCGTTTGCGGGCATCTTGCCCTGCGCGCGCAGCTTCTCGTTGAGGGGGTGATGCTCAAGGATGCGGTTCGCGGTTTTCATAAGCTCCAGCAGCGTTTCGGCGTTCGCGCAGCCCGTGGGGAGGATAGCGCCGATCTTCTCGCCGAGATGGTCGTGCGGCGGCGCGAGGCGAATGCCTTTTATATCCGCCTGAGCCTGCACGGCGATGTGGCGGAAGGAGTGACCGAGGTTCACGCTCATGCCCGCCTTGGCTGCAAGGGGTGCAAATTCGGGATCGTTAAACAGCGCCGTGACTATTTCGTCGGAGACTTCGCCGTCTATCGAGCCTGCCGAGTGGGAGAGGATGCGCTTTTCCTCAAAGGGCATATCACCCTCCTCATAGGTGACCATGTTGCAGCGATACGCAACGTCGCCGGGGTTGAGCTTAATGCCGGTCGCGGCGGCCTCAAGCGGAGCGCGTCCGGTGTAGTAGAGATTGGGGTCGCAGCCGAAAATGGACATTATCGCCGTGTCGCTGCCTGCAGGCAGATTGCGCGGGACATTTAGCACGCTGCCGACCTCGCCGCGTGCGGCAAGAGAGTCGATGAAGGGCTTTTGAGCGTATTCCAGCGGGGTCAGACCGCCGAGAGAGGGCACGGGGTTATCCGCCATGCCGTCGCCTATAACAAGAATATACTTCATTATCATCAGTTCCTTTGCAGTAATTATCAATCATTATAGATTATACTCGCCGATTTGAAAAGCACAATCTTGCATTTTTCGCGCCGTTGTGAGAAAATCATTGTATTGCGTTTTGAAAATCAGCTTCGGAGGACAGATCATGAGCAGAAAAGTGCGCAAGAGCGACGTTAATAAATTTGCCCGCTTTGCGAAGAAAAATCCGCTGGCGGCGCTTGTCGTCGTCGTTATTTTGGCGGCGGTGCTCGTTTGGCAGGGCGTTTCGGGCGGCGGTAATACGCCCGCGCCGACGGTCACGGCGCCCATGGACGGGCTGTATGTGCATTACATCGACGTCGGTCAGGGCGATGCCGAGCTCGTGTGCTCAAACGGGGAATATATGCTCATTGACGGCGGAGAGCCCTCGGCGTCGGGTACGCTGACGGATTATTTAAGCTCCCTCGGCGTCACAAGGCTCAGCTATGTTATCTGTACCCACGGTCACGCAGATCACTGCGGCGGTCTCAGCGCCGTCGTCGAGAGCTTCGAGGTCGATGAGGTGTTTATATCGCCCTACGGCAGCGACGCCGCGGCGTATGCGGAATTTCTCGACACCGTACAGGATGCGGGGCTTGATGCCGAAGCCCCCGACATGGGCGTAAAATACCGCCTCGGCGAGGCGCAGTTTGAATTTTTGGGACCCGTGGAGGATCACAAAAACGTCAATGACGACAGTTTGGTGCTGCGCCTTGTGTACGGCGACACGAGCTTTCTGTTCACGGGCGACATGACGGCAAAGGCGGAAAAGGAGCTTATAAACGACGGCTTGAGCGTGCGCTGCGACGTGCTCAAGGTCGGGCACCACGGCTCGTCCGGCTCAAGCTGCTATCAGTTTCTCTATGAAGCGCAGCCGAAGATCGCCGTAATATCCTGCGCGGACGGCAACAAATACGGTCATCCGCACGAGGAGACCCTTTCGCGCCTGCGCGATGCGGATGTGACGGTTTACAGGACTGACGTTGACGGCAGCGTCGTTATTTTCAGCGACGGCATGAGCGTCGAAAGGAGGGCGGCGTGAAAAACGAAAACTATCCCAAGGCGATGTTTTGCGCTGTCGGAGCGCAGGTGTTTTGGGGACTGAGCTTCCTCGCCTCGGCGATCGGGCAGGAGAGTGCGTCGCCGCTCGTCTTGATGAGCTACCGCTTTGACATTGCGCTCGTGCTGCTCACGCTGCCGATAATTTTCGGAAAGCAGCGCCTCAGGCTGCGCGGGAAAAACATCGCGCCGCTGCTGCTTCTGGGCATGGCCGAGCCCTGCATTTACTTTATAGGCGAGCAGTACGGCATAAAATACTCAAACTCCGCCTTTGCGGGCATCATGGTCGCCGTTATCCCGATAGTCTCGCTCATTTTGGCGGCGGTGTTTCTCAAGCAGCGCTCAAGCAGGGCACAGTGGCTCTTCAGCGCCCTGTCCATCGCGGGCATCATCGTCATCACCCTCAGCGAAAACAGCGGCGGCACCGTGACATTCAAGGGCTTTGCGCTGCTTCTGCTCTGCGTCATGACCGGCTCTGCCTACAGCGTCATGAGCAGCGGCGTTTCCGATAAATTCAGCGTTTTTGAGCGCACCTATGTCATGCAGGTCATGGGCGCGGTGTTCTTCACGAGCCTTGCGCTTATAGAAAACCACGGCAGCTTCGCCGCTATAATAGCGCCCGCAGCCAATGCGCGGTATCTGACGGCGGCACTGTTTTTAGCGGCCGGCCCCTCCGTTATGGGCTACACGATGTTTAACTATGCGCTGTCGAACGCGCCCGTCGCAAATGTCATCATTTTTCAAAATCTTGCAACCGTTATTTCCGTGCTCGCGGGCATATTCGTCCTCGGCGAGCATCTGACGACGCTCTCGCTCGTGTCCATGCTTGCGGTGCTGCTCGGTATCTGGGGCGTGCAGAAATTCCCTCCGCGTGAGCTGTGATTTTTAATTGAAAATGAAAAAGCAGAGTCCGAATTCGGACTCTGCTTTTTTCTTTAAAGCCGTTATCGCCGACCTTTCTCGTAGGGAATGCCTTCCGCCTTCGGAGCACGGGAGCTCTTGGAGGTGAACGCAAGCACGAGCAGCGTGATGATATACGGGAGCATACGGTACAGGTGAGAGCTGATGCCGAGCTCGGCAAGAGCGTAGATACCGTCGCCGTTAATGTCGAGACTGGTGTATGCCGCGGCGATACACTTGAACAGACCGAACAGCAGCGATGCCATTGCAATGTTCAGCGGCTTCCAGTTACCGAAGATCATGACCGCCAGAGCAAGAAAGCCGAAGCCGGCAACGTCGCCGTTGGACGAGCAGTTTGCGGTGGTCAGAGCGTACACAAAGCCGCCCATGCCGGCAAGTGCGCCGGAGATGGTCGTGCCCGCATAGCGCATACGGTAAACGTTGATGCCCAGCGAGTCGGCAGCCTGCGGATTTTCGCCGCAGGAGCGCAGACGCAGACCGAACTTGGTCTTGTAAAGAATGACCGACAGGATGATAAACAGCAGTATGCAGACGTAGGTCGCAAGGTATGCCTTGTTGAGAAGAACCTCCTTGAGGAAGCCCCACTCCATGGCTTTATCAACGCCGAAGGTCGATTTCTTGAGCATGAACCAGCTTGCGGAGTCACCGGTCGCCATCTGCAGGACGTTCTGGTTTGCGATGATGCGGATGAAGAACAGAACGAGCGCGGGAGCCAAAAGGTTCAGCGCGGTACCGCCGATGGTCTGGTCGGCGCGAAGGTTGATCGAGGCAAAGCTCAGCAGCAGCGAGAACACCGCGCCCATGATGGCGGCGGCGAGCATCGCAAGAAGCTCAAGCCCCTGGAGGGTCATCCAGTCGCCCGCTTTTTTGGCAATGAGGTAGGCCTCGTTTGCCTGCATTTCGCGGACGAACAGAACGCCGATAAATGCGCCGAATATCATAATACCTTCAAGTGCGAGGTTGATGATACCGCTTCGCTCGGAGAAACAGCCTGCGAGCGCGACGATCATAAGAGGGACCGCGTAAAGCAGGGTTTGCTGAATGAGGAATATCATGCCTGCTCGCCTCCTTCCGTGGCAATTTCGGGTTCCGAAGCTTCGGCGGAAGCTTCAGCCTCTGCGTCATCATCGGACTTGGCTGCGTCGGCGGGCTTTGCATCCTCCGTGCCGCCGCGCTTTTTTCTGCCGTCGAGCCACATCCTGATAACCAGCGAGAATGCGCTCAGGTAAACGATGGCTGCGATGATAACGTCGGTGATGTATTCGTTATACGAGGTGAGGTTAGTAAGCTGCAGGCCCGCGATGTTGAGCATGGACATGAACATTGCGGAGAAGATGACGGCAATGGGGTTGTTCGTTGCAAGCAGCGCGACCGCGATGCCGTTAAAGCCCTCGGAGGGGAGAGCCTGATAGGTCTGCCAGTAGAACTCGGTGTTGCCCGACAGGTAGTACAGCGCACCGCCCGCAGCGGCAAGAGCACCGGAGATGGCCATGGAAAGCACGATGTTGCGCTTATCCTTGATGCCGGCGTAGCGTGCGCAGTGGCGGTTCGAGCCGCAGGCCTTGAGCTCATAGCCGAGAGTAGTCTTGCTCATCATGATGTACACGAGTATCGCAAGGATTATCGCAACTATGATGCCGCCGTTTACCTGCGAGCCGGGGAAGAGATTGTCAAGCCCCAGCTTTGAGGTGGCAACGTCGTTAAAGGTGGTCTTGTAGATGTAGCCGGTCTTGGTGCCCTCGGTGACGTTCTTGAAGCTGGAGATGTCGAACATCCATGTTACGATGTTTGCCGCGATCCAGTTCGTCATGATACACGCGAGGACTTCGTTAATATTGAGGTATGCCTTGACAAGACCGGGGATCGCGCCCCAAAGTGCGCCCGCGAGCATACCGCCGAGGAATGCGATGACCCAAATGAGACCGGGGCTGACGGCGTCGGAGGGGATACCCAGTGCGAGCATCAGAGTCACCATGGTGCCCATGAGGTACTGACCGGGAGCGCCGATGTTGAACAGGCCGGTTTTGAACGCGACCGCGACCGACAGACCGGTCATGACCAGCGGGGTGGCTCTGAAGAGCATATTGCCGAAGCTCGTCGGGTTAAAGCCCCATGTCAGGGCACCGGTGGCGTCGCGTCCGGTGCTGAACAGACCGGCGAATATGATGCGGATGCCGTCCCAGATGCTCTCTGCGCCCATATCGTCCTTGCTTATGCCGACGATGGCGACAATGAGGCTGCCGACGAAAAGTCCTATCAGTATGGACAGGAGCGAGGCGAGAACTTTTTTGGTTCCTTCCTTTTCGTAAAGGGTCTTCAGTCTGTTTTCTTTCATTACTGCTTATCCCCCTCACTGTCTCTCTTGGCGCCGGACATATAAAGTCCGAGTTCCTGAATGGTTGTCTTTTTCGGGTCGAGGTGACCGACTATCTCACCCTCGTACATGACGAGGATGCGGTCGGACAGGCTCATGACCTCGTACAGCTCAAGCGAAACGAGAAGGACTGCCTTGCCCTTATCGCGCTGCTCGACTATCTGGTTGTGAATGTGCTCGATAGCGCCGACGTCAAGACCGCGGGTGGGCTGCACCGCGACGAGCAGGGGCTTGTTGCGGTCTACCTCTCGCGCGATTATCGCCTTTTGCTGGTTGCCGCCGGACATACTGCGCGCGGTCGTTATGGGACCCTGACCGGAGCGGATGTCAAATTCCTCGATGAGCGTTTCGGCGTACTTGCGAACCTCATTGCGCTTTATAAAGCCGTGGTTCTGGAAGCGCTTTTCCTTGAAGCGCTGGAGCACCAGGTTCTGCTCAAGAGTAAAGTCAAGGACAAGACCGTGCTTGTGTCTGTCCTCGGGGATGTGGCTCATGCCGGCGTCGCTCTTCTTGCGGATGCTCGAATGAGTGATGTTCCTGCCGCAGAGCGTGATGCTGCCGCCGGAGCTCTTTTCAAGACCCGTTATGCCGTGGATGAGCTCGGTCTGACCGTTGCCGTCGATGCCCGCGATGCAGACTATCTCGCCCTCGCGCACCTCGAAGGAAACGCCCTTGACGGCGTCGCCCTTGTGCAGCTTCGAGGGGACGGAGAAATCCTCCACAACAAGCACGGGCTCGCCGGGCTTGGCGGGGGACTTGGTGACCTCAAGCTGGACGGGTCTGCCGACCATCATGTTCGACAGCTCCTGCTTGTTGGTGTCGGCGGTGTTTACCGTGCCGACGTACTTGCCCTTGCGCAGGACGGTGCAGCGGTCGGCGACCGCCATGATCTCGTTGAGCTTGTGCGAAATGAACAGAATGCTCTTGCCCTCTTTGGCAAATTCGCGCATGGTGTTCATGAGCTCGTCTATCTCCTGCGGGGTCAGAACGGCAGTGGGCTCGTCGAAGATGAGTATCTCATTGTCACGGTAGAGCATCTTGAGTATCTCGACACGCTGCTGCATACCGACGGAAATATCCTCGACCTTCGCGTCGAGATCGACCTTCAGTCCGTAACGCTCCGAGAGCTCCTCGACCTTCTTGCGTGCCTCCTTGCGCTGTATGAAGCCGAGCTTCGTGGTCTCAGCGCCGAGAATGATGTTATCGAGGACCGTGAAAACATCAACGAGCTTGAAGTGCTGATGCACCATGCCGATGCCCAGCGCCGTCGCGTCGTTAGGATCGTTTATTTTGACCGGTTTGCCGTTTTTGAGGATCTCGCCCTCTTCCGGCTGGTACATTCCGAAGAGCACCGACATAAGCGTTGACTTGCCCGCGCCGTTTTCGCCGAGCAGGGCATGAATTTCGCCCTTGCGAAGCTGGAGAGTTATATCGTCGTTAGCCTTGATGCCGGGGAACTCCTTGGTAATGTGAAGCATTTCGATCACATACTCCGGAGTGTTCTCCATGCTGCCACCTACTTTCCTTAAAATTCTGCAAAGAATGCGTAAAAATATTACACCCGCAAATTAAGCTCATTGCAAGAAGTTTAGACATTTTGACGAAAATAAATAAAATTAAAAACTAAAGCAACTAAAAAACAGGAAAGCCCGAAGACTTTCCTGTTTTATGCTTTGTCAAATCAAATTACTTAACGATGTTGACAGTGACATTGTCGGTGCTCTTGAGGTTGTTCCAGTCGTTGTCGATGGAAACCTTGCCGTCCTTGATGTCCTTGAGCAGTGCGTTGTAATCGTCAACGCTCCACTTCTCGAGGGACCAGGTTGCGGTGGGCAGGCCGACTGCGTCGTCCTTTGCGCCCAGAGCGGTGCCGGTGCCGCCGAGCTCTGCGAACTCACCTGCGTAGAACTTTGCAAGTGCCCACTGGACGGAGCTTGCAAGGCCCTTGGTTGCAGAGGTGATAACGGTATCGGACTCGAAGGACTGGTCGGTGTCAACGCCGATGACCTTTGCGTCTGCTGCGGAAGCAGCTGCGGAAACGGATGCGAACATTGCGCCGCCGCAGGAGAAGACGACCTCGGTGCCGTTCTGGTACCAGCCGGCTACCATGGTCTGGAGCTCAGGGGAAGCGGAGAAGCTGCCGCCGTAGAGCCAGGAGTAGTTGATCTCAGCCTTGACGTTCTTTGCTGCTGCAGCAGCCTCGGCGCCCTGGACGAAGCCATAGCCGAAACGGCAGCATGCCGGGTTGTCACCGCCGCCGCCGCCGGTGAAGCCGAGCTTGGTGTAGCCTTCCATAACGGCTGCGTAGCCGGCGAGGTAGCCGGACTGCTCTTCCTGGAAGGAGATGCCTGCAACGTTCTTGAGTGCGGGGGAGTCCTTAACATTGGCGTCCTCAACTACGGGGTAACCGTCGATGAATACGAAGCTGACCTCGGTGAACTCGGAAGCGGCCTTACGAAGTGCGGCTTCCTGCAGGAAGCCTGCGCAGACAACGATCTTTGCGCCGTTGTCAACAGCTGCCTTCATTGCATCATAGCGGTCATCGTCGGTGGCCTTTTCGCCGTTTGCGGACTGGTAGTACTTGTAGGACTTGTCGTTTGCGGCAGCGTAGAGCTTTACGCCGTCGTAAGTGCCCTGGTTGAAGGACTTGTCCTTGAGCTGGCCAACGTCGGTTACAAATGCGATCTCGTATTTGCCGTCGCTGGAAGTCATTTCGTCGGGGATCTTATCGGGATCCGTGACGGTGGCAGGGTCGTCGCCTGCATTGTCACTGGGCTTGGGATCCTTGTTTCCGTCGCCGCAGGCGCACAGAGCAAAGACCATGCACAGAGCAAGAAGAAGTGCGAGTACTCTTTTCATGTTTGTTCCTCCGTATAAAGTTTGTTTTTGGTTTTGCTAACGAAAGTAATTGCACACTTATCGCGTACTGACATGAGTATATCACTACAAGGGGGGTTAAAGCAAGGGGTATTTAGCAATTTGTCCAAACAGTGGGACAAAAGCTGCTGAAATTTAAAATGTGTTCACTTATTTGCCATCTTCACCGCGGTGTCCAGAGCGATCTCCATCATCTGCGTAAAGGAGAGCTGACGCTCCTCGGCGGAGAGTGCTTCGGCGCGGTAGATGTGGTCGGAAATGGTGCAGATGCACAGTGCGCGCTTGCCTGCGCGGGCGGCGTTCATGTAAAGTCCCGCTGCCTCCATCTCGACCGCCATGACGCCCATGTCGCGCCATTTGTCGTTGCTGTCATTGCCTGCGGGGGCGTAGAAATTGTCGCCGGAGAGGATGTTTCCGACCTTCATGTCAACGCCGTGCTCCTTTGCCGCCTCGACCGCGGTGCTCAGCAGGGTGTAGTCCGCGATGGGGGCGAAGGTGCCGTTGAGCTCGAACTGGTGGGCGTAGTTGGAGTCGGTGCAGGCGCCCTGACCGGCAACGATGTCCATGAGCTTGAGGTCGTCGCGCAGTGCGCCGGCGGAGCCGATGCGGATGATGTTGTCAACGTCGTAGAAGTTGAAAAGCTCCCAGCTGTAAATGCCGATGGCGGGAATACCCATGCCGCTCGCCATGACGGTCACGGGGGTGCCCTTCCATGTGCCGGTATGACCCTGTACGCCGCGCACGTTATTCACGAGCACGGGGTTTTCCAGAAAGGTCTCGGCAATGAATTTTGCTCTCAGGGGGTCGCCGGGCATGAGCACGGTCTTAGCAATATCCTCTTTTTTGGCGGATATGTGCGGAGTGGGAATAGGCATAGTTGTTCCTCCTAAATAAAATCTTGTCTCGCTTGGCAAGATTATAACTTGCCAAGCCCAAACAGTCAACCCAATTGCCATTGAGGCAGTTCGCCTTAACACACCTACCAATACATATATTGCGGTTGCCCGGTTACTGTTATTCCGATAAAACCGTTGCTGCTTCGCACCCCGATAGTGCGCGGCAAATACGGTTTTGTCGGCACTCTCGTAACCGAGCTGACGCAATAACCGTATCCGTAGGAGCGTCAAGGCGCATCGGCTCAACGCCAGTTGCCCTTTGCACAAGGGGGGCATTGGTGCAGATTAAGTCTGCACTTCCGACAACAATGTAGGGGCGACCATTGGTCGCCCGTTTGTTATGGTTTCGCCGGCAAAATAGTTACCGGGCCGCTGCAATAAATGTATCCGCAAAATATCCGCAAAATCTCAAGGCGAATTGTCTCGATGACAATCGTTTATAAAATCTTTTGGGTTTGTTCATGCCTTTGTCATAAAAACCGTGTATTATAATGGCACGATAACAGGAAAGGGAAAGTCGCAGAGCTTCATGGAAGATAACAGAAACAAAACCAATAACGCTTCCGAGAATGACGGCGAGTACCATTTCGTGAGACCCGAGCAGCGTCTGTACGAGGATGCGGAGTTTGAGCCTCAGGACGAGACGGCGGAATTTCCGAACTACTACGTCCCCGAGGAGAAAAAGCCGCGCGAAAGAGTATCGGACGCGAACCGCGGCAGGGCTTTCAAAAGCGTCTGTATGTGCCTTGTGTGCGCGCTCGTCGGCGGCATAGTCGGCGGCTTCATCGCATGGAGCGCGGTCAAGGGCAGCATCGCCGCAAACGCGACCGCCTCCGGAAACGGCAGCGGCAAGCCCATCGTCAGCACGACCTCCGGCAGAAACACCGGCGCGGACAGTGCCTCGGCAAACGAGATCTACGAACTCGGCTGCCGCCAGACGGTCGGCATCGCACTGGAAAGCAGCTACGCGAACATTTTCGGTCAGCGCAGCTCAAGCGCAGTCGCGGGCACGGGCTTTGTCATAACCACCGACGGCTATATCATGACGAACTACCATGTTATCGAGTCGGCGCATAAGAGCAATTACAAGATAAATGTCCTGTTCAAGGACGGCACGAGCTACGAGGCGAAGATCTCGGGCTTTGACGAGGATAACGACGTCGCGGTGCTCAAGATAGACGCGAGCGACCTCACTCCCGCCGTCGTAGGCAACAGTGATAATATAGCCGTGGGCGACAGGGTTTTTGCGATCGGCAATCCGCTCGGCGAGCTTGATTTCTCCATGACCTCAGGCCGCGTGAGTGCACTTGACCGCAGCATCACCACAGAGCGCAACGGCACCGCGATCAATATGTTCCAGTTCGACGCGGCGATAAACTCCGGCAACTCCGGCGGCCCCGTTTACAATGAAAACGGCGAGGTCATCGGAATAGCCACCGCAAAGGTCGGCTCCTCCGGCGTGGAGGGCCTGGGCTTTGCAATACCGATAAACGACGCTGCCGAAATAGCAAACGAGCTCATAACCAAGGGCTACGTCAGCGGCAAGGCATATATGGGCGTCAACGTTGACAGCAGATATACCTCGGTGTACGCGCAGTATTACAGTATGCCGGAGGGTGCGTATATATATAATGTTGAAAGCGGCGGCTGCGCCGAGAAATGCGGCCTTGCAGCCGGCGATATAATCACCAAGATCGGTGACGAGACCATCGGCAGCTATGCCGACCTCAACTCGGTGATAAGGCAGTATAAGGCCGGTGACAGCACGCAGATAGTCATCTACCGCGCCGGCGAGTACCAGACGCTTGAGATCACCTTTGACGAGTCAACTCCCACCGCCTCCGCCAACGGCACGGGCGAGTTCGGAGTCTCGGCCCTGCCCAAGGCAGGCTGATAAATACGCTATGTTTCTTCTCCTTTAATTCGGAAGGACTTCTCTCTCTTCCTTCCGGAAATATATCCTCTCTATTTCTCCAAAACAAAAGGCCGCAGCTTCTGCTGCGGTCTTTTGTTTTTTCAATTACGCCTTAGCGCTCCTACGAATACATTTTTTGCAGGTGCTCGGTTACTATTATTCCGACGAAACCGTAGCTGCCACGCCACCCGTGAGTGCGGACTTGGTCGGCAGCTCGTCACCGTGATACCGCAGCTTAATCCTCTGCCATTGTCGGTGGCGAAATTGCCCCTACGGCAGTAGCTTGAGGGGAAGCTGTCAGGCGCAGCCTGACTGATGAGGTGAATTAAAGTCTTACAATGAGGAATTATAAACACCTCATCCGGCTCTCCGCTTCGCTCCGACCCACCTTCCCCTCAAGGGGAAGGCAAGTGCCGTGTCAATTACGCTGCCCTGTCTTTTCAGCATTTCAAATCGACAACATTTCCGACCATGCGGGCGATCGTTGCCATGGGTGCGATGCGCCTTAACGGCAGTTGCCCCTGCGGCGAGCAGCGGGCCACCATTGGTCGCCCGCCTGTTATGGTTTCGTTGGAATCCTCGTAACCGTGCTGACGCAAAAATCGTATTCGCACAACCTCAAGGCGCATTGCCGCCACGGCGAGTGGGCGCATCGCCCCCCCACGGCAGTTGCGGGTGGCGAAAGTTTCGCGGTTTTGTCGGCACTTTCGTAACCGAGCTGACGCAAAAGATGTATCGGTAGGAGCGTCAAGGCGCATCGCCCCCACGGCAGTTGCGGGTGGCGAAAGTTTCGCGGTTTTGTCGGTACTTTCGTAACCGGGCTGACGCAATAGATGTATCGGTAAAATCTCAAGGCGCATCGCCCCCACGGCAGTGGTTAGTAGATGAGGTTGATGGCTTGGGGGCAGTTTTCGAAGGAGATCTCGAGGTGTGCGCCGCCGTCCTCACCGTCGAAGGTCCATGTTTCGGGCTCGTCGAAGATGAAGCGTGCGCGCGAGGTGTGCAGAATGGTGAGGTACTCGCTCGAAAAATCACGGCTGAGCACCTTCGCGCCGAGGGTGACGAAGGCCGCGGCGTTGGGCAGCTTTTTGAGCAGCACGAGCTCGTGCAGTCCGTCGCCGAGCCCTATCTCATCACGCGGCAGGTCGATAAGCCCCGCAACGGAGTAGGAGTTGGACATACTGCCGTAGAGAAACTCGCCCTCGGTCTCGCCGCCGTCGTACTCAACGCGCACGTGGCGGCTTTTGAGTCCGGTCAGGCTCTTCGCGGCTCCGATGAGGTACGCGGCCTCGCCGAGCTGCTTTTTCATCTCCTGCGGCGTGCCGTAGCTGACCTCGGTGAAGGCGCCGAATGCCGCGACGTAGTTAAACCAGCCGCCGTCGTGCCTGCCCTCGTCGAAGGGGTGGGCGGTGCCGGAAACAAAGCGATGCGCTCCGGCGAGAATGTCGTTTTTCGGCAGCCCTATCGTGCGCGCAACGTCGTTTGCCGTGCCGATCGGGATATAGCCGACCTCGGGGCGCTCGGCAAGCGTCATAAGCCCCGCGATCGCCTCGGCAAGCGTGCCGTCGCCGCCGAGCACGAGCAGGCGCGGGTAAGCCCCGCCGTACCTCGCCGCAAGCTCCGTCGCGTGACCTCGGCTCTCGGTGAAAAATACCGTGACCGCATAGCCCGAGTCGGACAGCAGCTTCAGCGCCTCCGGCAGCTCCCTTTTGAATCCGCCCTTGCCGGCGGCGGGATTTATTATCATCATAAGCGGTGTTTTCATGATCTTCCGCTCCTTTTTTATCGGATGCCTGATTTTATCATATTTTTTGCGCGTATTCAACAGCAGTCAAAGACTTGAAATAAGACAATGTGTATGATACTATACTTGCGTATAACCTTACGGAGCGCCTGCTCGCGTAGGAAAGAGGATAATTGGGAGAGTTTGAATGAAATACGTATTTCTTGCGGCGTTCATCGCGTTCACGGCGGTGCATCTTTACGCCAGCCTCAAGTGCAACAAGCTGCTGCGCGCGGTGACGAAGATCTTTTTGCTGCCGATGCTGCTCGGCTGGTACCTCACGAGCACGAATCAGCCGCAGTCGATCGTCATTGCGGCGGTCGCAACGAGCTGGCTCGGCGACGTGCTGCTCATCGGCGGACCCGTTGGCTTCGCGGTCGGCGGCACGAGCTTTTTCATCTCGCATCTGTGCTTTGCCGCTGCCTACTGCATCGGGCTCAACTTCGCGCTCGTGCCCGTGTGGGTGATGGTGCTTGCGCCGATAGTGTATCTCGCGGCGGTCGTGCTCGTGTTCCGCGGTCTGCGCGGTTATATCAGCAATGGCCTGCTCGTGAGCATGGCGGGCTACCTCGTGATAAACGGTGCGATGAACTGCTTCGCGCTGTTTCGGCTCATCGCCGACCCCTGCCTTGCAACGGTGCTGACCTTTATAGGCGCCGTGTCGTTCTTCGCGTCCGACTCTATCCTGTTCTACGTCCGCTTTAAAAAGAACGGCTTCTTCAAGACCCACTTCATGGTCATGCTGACCTACCTGCTCGCGGAATTCCTCATCGTCGAAGGATTTTTATTGGCGCTTTGACGCACCTGCCGATACGCCTATTGCGGCGGCACGGTAACGAGAATGCCGACGAAACCGAAACTGCCTCGCGCTATTACGGCGCGAGGCAGTTTTTTGCTTCATTATATTATTTTGCGTTGTGGCGCTTGATTGCGGCAAAGGACTCGTCGCTTATGACGTGCTCAATCTTGCACGCATCCTCTGCGGCGACCTCGGGGTCAACGCCGAGCGCGACGAGGTACTTCGTGAGCGTCGTGTGCCGCTCGTATATCTTCTCCGCGACCTCAACGCCCGCCTCGGTCAGGCTCAAATGCCCCGCACCGTCAACGTTCAGATACCCGCCGCTCTTGAGCAGACCGACCGCACGGCTCACGCTCGGCTTCGAGTAGCCCATGTACTCGCACACATCGATAGCGCGCACGTCATGCATGTTTTTCAGCAAAACATATATTGTTTCGAGATACATCTCGCCCGATTCCTGAAGCTGCATGGCGAGTCCTCCTTCCTGCGTCAGACGGCGCGGCGGAGCGTTTGCCCCGCATATTGTATATATTGTAACACATTAAAGCGGATAAATCAAGCCCGAAACGCTTATTTGACAACAAATCCGTTCATTATGAACGTCGAAATCTCTGTTCCGAGTTCATCACGCACGTCAACGCGGTAACAGTTCGTCCTTCTGCCGCGTCTAACGGCAACAGCCTCTGCGACAAGGCGTTTTCCCTTTGCCGTCGTGAGAAATGTGACCGAGCTTGACAGCGTAACGGAAACATCGTCCGATGCATAGCACGCAGCGGCAAACGCAAAGTCCGCCAACGTGAACAGCACACCGCCCATAACGCTTCCTTCGGCATTTTTCATTGCGTCAGTTATGTCGGCAACCGCAACGGCGTGTCCTTCCCCGGCGCTTTCGATCCGTGCCCCGAGAGCCTCGCTCGCAAAGCGATCCCGTGCCAGCTTGCTTCTGATTTCGTCTG
>USPI01000008.1 GCA_900556535.1 uncultured Eubacteriales bacterium
AACAGAATTATACAGATAAAAAAAGAAAGCGTTTCTCTTAGAGATACAATTCTAAAAAGCATTCTTACGGCAAGCAGAGCCGCAGAGGCAAAGCATATAGACATAAGGCTGGAGGCTCTGCCTGAAATATCCGCGCCTCACGATGCAGGCTGGCTCGGAGAGGCCATATATAACCTTATTGACAACAGCATTAAATATTCACCGGAAAATTCCGCAATAGCTATCAAAGCCGCCGCAGATGAGATGTATGTCAGAATAGTCGTATCGGTACTTCCGCCGCTTGTTGCGGACATGATCGCCGCGGGCGAGGTCGTCGAGAGACCGGCGTCGGTAATAAAGGAGCTCATTGAAAACTCCTTTGACGCGGGCGCACGAAAGGTGACGGTCGAGTTCAAGGGCGGCGGCGCAACGTACATAAGAATAAGCGACGACGGCTGCGGCATGAGCCCCGAGGACGCGGGCATTGCGTTCACGCGGCACGCCACGAGCAAGCTGCGTGACGAAAAGGGTCTTGAGGCGATCGGCACGATGGGCTTTCGCGGCGAGGCGCTTGCGGCGATAGCGGCGGTCAGCCGAATAGAGCTTATAACGCGCGAAAAGGACGCCGAGGAGGGCACCAGGGTCACGGTCGAGGGCGGCGACATCGTCGATATGCTCCCGTGCGGCTGCCCCGAGGGCACGACCATCACCGTGCGCGACATTTTCCACAACACCCCCGCGCGGCTCAAGTTCCTCAAGTCCGACCGCTCGGAGGCCACCGCGTGCATCACGGCGGCGCTCAACGAGGCGCTCGGCAGACCCGACGTTTCCGTCAGATGCAAACGCGACGGCGAGGAGGTGTTCTTCACCCCCGGCGACGGCAGAGCGGAGTCGGCTGTGTATTCCCTGCTCGGCCGCGACACTGCAAACACCATGCTGCCCGTCTCCGGCGAGCGCGAGGGCATGAGCGTCGAGGGCTTCACCTCGTCCCCCGCGGCGGGGCGCGGCAACCGCGCAAACCAGCATTTTTACTGCAACGGCAGGTATATAAAGTCCGCGCTCTTGCAGGCGGCGGTCGAGCAGGCGTATAAAAACACGCTCCTGACGGGGCGCTTTCCGTCCTGCGTCATGTATGTTTCACTGTCCAACGCCGCCGTTGACGTGAACGTCCACCCCGCGAAAACCGAGGTCAAGTTCTCCGACGAGAGGAGGGTGTTCGACCTCGTGTATCAGGCTGTGCGCATGGCTCTCGAGGCCGAGTCCAAGCCCATCGAAATTAGCCTTTCCGAGGGCACACGGCGTGCCGTCGCAGCGCCCAAGGCGGACTTTTTCCAAAGCATGAGCGCGAGTGAATACAGGGAAAAGGCGGAGCAAAAGCCCGCGGCGCGACCCGTTTTGCGCTCCGGCTCGGAGTATCACGCGCAGGATAAGCTTTCGACAAATCATTCGACAATTTATTCGACAAACGCTTCGACAATTTATTCGACAAAAACCGACGCTTTTTCGCAGAATTCGACACGGCGCGAGCGAATTTCGACGCCCTTCGACGCCGCCGCGCCCATAGCCGAAAAAACGCTGTCGAAGCATGATGAAAACTCAAAAAATGTCGAAAAACCCGAGGAAAATTCGACAAAAACCGAAAATCGGGAGATGTTTTCGACTTTTTCAACACAGATTTCGACAAATTCTGTCGAAGGACCCGCTCAGGAGCAGCTCTCCGAGCACGCTCAGGCGGCGAAATTTCGCGTCGTGGGCGAGGTTTTGGATACTTACATCATTGCCGAGCTCGGCGAGGAGATGCTGCTTATCGACAAGCACGCCGCGCACGAGCGCATGATTTTCGACAGGCTCAAGGCGCAGGAGCGCAGCATCATGAGCCAGACCCTCCTTGCGCCCGTTATCATAAAGCCGACCGCCCTTGACGCGGAGATGATAGAGCAGAATTCGACGCTTTTCGACAGGCTCGGCTTTGAGATAGAGCCCTTCGGCGCGTCGGAATACGCCGTTCGCGCTCTGCCGGACGATATTGATCCGCCCGAGGCCGCAGGCACGATCGAGGAGATATGCAGCAAGCTGCGCGAAAACAGCCTCAGCCCCGAGGGTGCGCGGGACGAAATTCTCCACACCGTCGCGTGCAAGGCGGCGATAAAGGCGGGCAGGAAGCACGACGTGCGCGAGCTTGAACGCATCGCGGCGGCGGTCATTGCGGGCGAGGTGAAATACTGCCCCCACGGCAGACCCGTCTCCGCCTCGCTCACGAAGAAGCAGCTCGACAAATTTTTCAGCAGGATAGTATGATGAACAGACCCAAAATTGCCGTTATAACCGGCCCGACCGCGACCGGCAAGACCCGCCTTTCCGTGGAGCTTGCAAGGGAACTCGGCGGCGAGATAGTCTCGGCAGACTCCATGCAGATATACAGGGGCATGGACATCGGCACGGCGAAGGTGACGCAGCGGGAAATGCAGGGTGTGCGCCACCATATGATAGACGTTGCCTCGCCCTTTGAGGCGTACTCCGTCTCGCGCTACGTCGAGCAGGCGAGCGTGTGCATTGACGATATCCTCGCGCGCGGCAAGCTCCCCATCGTCGCGGGCGGCACGAATTTGTATATTGACTCGCTCATCGCGGGGCTCGATTTTGCCGACAACGAGCAGGATAACGCCCTGCGCGAAGCCCTCGGCAGACAGTATGACACGTCGGGCGGCGAGGCGATGCTCGAAAGGCTTCGCGGCTTTGACCCCGAGCGCGCCGAAAAGCTCCACCCCGCCGACAAAAGACGCATCGTTCGCGCCATCGAGGTCTATGAGCTCACCGGCAAGACCATCACCGAGCACGACCGCGAAACGAAAATGCGCGAGAAAAGATACGACGCTGCGAAGATCGCGCTGTGCTTTGAGGACAGACAGGAGCTGTACGACAGGATCAACGCCCGCGTGGACGAGATGGTGCGCGAGGGGCTGTATGATGAGGTGAAGCGCCTTCTCGACGCAGGGCTTTCGCCCGAGTGCACCGCGATGCAGGCCATAGGCTATAAAGAGCCCGCCGCGTATTTTGCGGGACAGATGAGCATGGACGAGGCGACGGAGCTCATAAAGCTCTCGTCCCGCCGCTATGCAAAGCGCCAGCTGACCTGGCTTCGGCGCGATGAGGATATTTTCTGGCTGCGTTGGGGCAAAGTGCCCGACTTTGCCGAGGCGCGGCGGCTTTCGACCGAATTTTTGCACTCGCGTGGTTTATGATATAAACCGTCCTATGGGACAAATTATACATAGACGGGAGCACGCATCATGCAAAAGACACAAAACCTTCAGGACGCTTTTCTCAATCGGGTGCGCCGCGAGCGCGTAAACCTCACGGTGTTTCTCATGAACGGATTTCAGATGCACGGCGTTGTCCGCGCCTTCGACGGCTTCACCGTCGTTCTCGACTCGGACGGGCGGCAGCAGCTTATTTATAAGCACGCCATCTCGACGATAATCCCGCCCAAGCCCGTTGAGCTTGAGCAGAGCGAAAAATGAGGAGCGGCGCTGCGCTGCGCCCTGCCGTCTGCGCGATATTTATCGCACTGTGCGCGTGGGGGATCGCATCGGCGTACCTGCGCGAAAACGCCCCCGCGACCGTGACGGCGGAGCTTACGGAGCTTCGTGAGACCGTAACGCTCACGGGGACGGTCATGCGCTCGGAATGCGTCGTGTGCGGCGGGGCTGCGGATGTAAAAACGGGGCGGCGCGTGCTCGGCGGGCAGCGGCTCGCCGCGGGGCTGTACGCCCCCTGCGCCGGAGTTTTCAGCAGCCTTGTCGATGGCTACGAGGGCTTAACTCCGACAAATTTCGACAGCTACGCGCCCTCCGTTCCCGAGGGCGCGGCGGGTAAGATCGTCAGCGGCGGCTGGTACTTTCGCGCAGATCCGACAAATCGTTCGACAAGCCTCGACAATCTTCGGCGGGGCATGAGGGTGACGCTGTGTCTGCCCGAGCCCTGCGAGGGGGAAATTGTCGAAAACTCGGAGAAAATGCTGCTCATTCGCTGCCGCGAGGGGCTTGAAAGCGTCATAAACGTGCGAAAAATGTCGATAGAGCTCGTTTTGTGTCGAGCCTCGGGCATAAAAATTCCCGCCGAGGCGCTGCACACCGGCACAGACGGCGCTTACGTTTGCGTCTTGCGCGCAGGGCAGAGCGTCAAATGCGAGGTCGAGGTCATCTTCACCGGCGACGGCTGGTATCTCGTGAAAGAGGACGAGCTTCGACAAGGAATGAAAATAATTATAAAATAGCCGAAAAAACATGGGAAGTGATTTTGAAATGAGCATTACGGAAAATGTGCTGGCTGTGAAAAAAAGCATCGAGGATAAGTGCGCGCAGCTCGGCCTTGAGCCGGGAAGCGTGCGGCTTTGCGCGGCGACGAAGATGAACGATGCCGCCCGTGTGCGCGAGGCGGTCGAGGCGGGTGTGGACATCTGCGGCGAAAACCGCGTGCAGGAGCTCACCGAAAAGCTCGGGCAGGGCGCTTACGAGGGCTGCCCGCTGCATTTTATCGGGCATCTTCAGAAAAACAAGGTCAAGTACCTCGTCGGCAGGGTCAGCCTCATCGAGTCGGTAGACTGCATGGAGCTGCTCGAGGCGATAAACAAAAAGGCCGCGCAGCTCGGCGTCGTGCAGGATATCCTGCTTGAGGTCAACATAGGCGCGGAGGCGGCGAAGTCCGGCTTTTCGCCCGAGAGTCTGATGCAGAGCCTGCCGAAAATGGGCGAATTTCCCGCCGTGAGGGTGCGCGGACTGATGGCGATACCCCCGATTTGCCGCGAGCCCGACGAAATTCGGCCATATTTTTGCAACATGAAGCAGCTTTTTGTTGACATTGGGGCAAAAAAATACGATAATGTCTCTATGGACTATCTATCTATGGGCATGAGCGCGGATTATCTGACCGCGATCGAGGAGGGCGCGAATATCGTCCGCGTCGGCACGGGTATTTTCGGCGCAAGACATTACTGAGCGTGCCCACGGCAAATTTACCGCAAAGGAGGACGTGACATGGCGTTTTTTGATAACATCCGCAATGCTATTCACCCCTACGATGATGAATATATGGAAAACGAGGAGAGCGCTGCCGAGGAGGAATTCGAGCAGGAGCGCGCTCCCGAGGAGGAGAGCTACGAGCCGCCCCGTCCGGCATTTTCACGCCGCGAGAACAGGGCCGCACCCACTCCGCCGCCCCCCGCTCCGGAAAAGCAGAAGACCAAGCTCCAGCTTGCTAAGCCTTCAAGCTATGACGAGGCGGCCGGAATTGCCGACAGCCTTAAGCAGCGTCAGGCAATTCTTATGAATCTGGAAAACACCGACTCGGGCGATGCCCGCCGTCTGCTCGATTTTCTTTCGGGCGTGGCGTATGCCCTTGACGGAAAGATAATGCGCGTTTCCGCGCAGGCGTATATAATCGCCCCGACCAACGTCGATCTCGTCGGCGATGCGCTGGCCGATTTTGAGAGCGCTGGCATCTATTTCTAAAACAGGAAAGGTGGAACCTAAGATATGACGACACCGCAGGAGATCCGCGAAAAGAGCTTTGACAAGGCAAGAAGTATGTTCGGCGGCTATGATATGGCCACGATCGACGAGTACCTTGACGAGCTGGCAAAAGACTTTGAGGAGCTGCTCAACGAGAATGCGAAGCTCAAGACCAAGATGAAGGTCCTCGTCGGCAAGATCGAGGATGACAAAAAGCTGCTTGAGGACTATCAGACCAACGAGAGCGCCCTTAATCAGGCTATCCTTTCCGCTCAGAAGCTGAGCGTTCAGATCGAAAACGACGCGAGAGCGCGCGCGAACAGCATCGTCGCCGAGGCCGAGGCA
The DNA here is from genome assembly GCA_900556535.1 of uncultured Eubacteriales bacterium. Lineage (GTDB taxonomy): Bacteria > Bacillota > Clostridia > Oscillospirales > Oscillospiraceae > F23-B02. Next base: position 5,835 of record USPI01000008.1, read on the forward strand.
AAGGCAAACTCCATGCTCGGCAGCATCGACGAGCGCATCGCGCAGGAGGAGGCACGCCTTCAGGCTGCCAAGCTCGCAACCGCGAAGTTTGTCGAATCCGCCCGCGAGCTGAGCAAGCGCCAGCTTCAGGCTATCGACAATATCACCGGCTCGACCGGCGCTGTTCCCGCTGCAAAGCCCGAGCAGATACGAATACCGAAGGAGCAGCCCGCTCCCGTTTCCGAACCGTCCTCCGTGGATTCCGGCAACACTCAGGTATTCAATTTTGTAAAAGACGAGATCTGAGTTCACGCCGAAGCATACGCTTCGGCTATCGGTACATGGCTTTTAAGGCGTGCGGAAACGGCACGCCTTTTTTTAATTCCGCTTTGGCGCTGCTGCGGATACGCATATTACGGTATCCCGGTATCGAGGGTGCCGACAATGGCAATGGATTAAAGTGCAGTGTCGCGGTAACGGACTTCCGACTAAGGCGCAGCAGCGGGCGACCAATGGTCGCCCCTACAACATAGCCTGCACTACCGACAACGCCGTAGGGGCGAGCATTGCTCGCCCGCATGTGATGGTTTCGTCGGCAGTCCGTTACCGTGTCGGCGCAATATTTTATATTGCCAATGTAGGTGGCGCCATTGCCCCCACGGCAGTGGATTGGCTTCCCCTTGCGAAGCTTGAGGGGAAGCTGTCAGGCGTAAACCTGACTGATGAGGTGTTTATAAATTGCGGCGCACGCCGCTTACATTGTGTTCGAAAGCAGTAGGATAAGCGCCGATTTTTACGAAAAAGCGGATATGTTCGTTTGATTTATTCAATAAAGTGTGCGGCTAACGCCGCATGACTTAAAGACACCTCAGCCACTCGCCGTGGCGGGCAATTCGCCACGAACAATGGAGCAAATTTTACATCGCAAGCACGGTAACGCACTGCCGACTAAGTTTGCACTAGCGGGAAGCGCGGCAGATATGGTTTCGCAGGCAGTCTCGTAACCGAGCAAGTGCAATAGCAGTATTCGCAAAATCTCAAAACGCATTGTCCCTGCGGCGAGCAGCCGTGCACAAACAAAAAAGTATAGGTGTGGCGCTAAAGCGCCACTGAAAAAATGGAGGATAAATTTATGGCACAGAAATATGATGCGACACTGAATCTGCCCAAGACCGAGTTTCCCATGAGGGCAGGACTTCCCAAGCGCGAGCCGGATATGCTCAAGCACTGGGATGAGATCGATGTTTACGGTCTGATGCTCAAGAAAAACGAGGGCAAGCCTCTTTTCAATCTCCATGACGGCCCTCCGTTCTCCAACGGTGCGCTGCACATGGGTCACGCTCTGAACAAATCCCTCAAGGACTTCATCACCCGCAGCTATGCAATGCGCGGCTACTATACCCCCTACATTCCCGGCTGGGATAACCACGGTATGCCCATCGAGAGCGCCATCATCAAGGAGCAGAAGCTAAACCACAAGGCGATGAGCGTCGCCGACTTCCGCTCCGCCTGCCACGACTACGCCGACAAGTACATCGATGTCCAGCGCAGCGGCTTCAAGCGCATCGGCGTCATCGGCGACTGGGAGCACCCGTACAAGACCATGGACCCCGGCTTCGAGGCGATGGAGACCCGCGTTTTCGGCAAGATGTATAAAAACGGCCACATCTACAAGGGCCTCAAGCCCGTGTACTGGTGCGCTCACGACGAGACCGCGCTGGCAGAGGCCGAGATCGAATATAAGGACGACCCCTGCACGACAGTGTACGTCAAGTTCCCCATGCACGACGATCAGGGCAAGCTGAGCCATCTGGATAAGAATAAGCTCTTCTTCGTCATCTGGACGACCACCATCTGGACTCTCCCCGGCAACCTCGCCATCGCGCTGCACCCCTCGGAGAGCTACGCCGTCGTCAAGGCGCCCAACGGCGAGATGTACATCATGGCCGAGGCGCTCGTGAAGAAGGTCATGGGTCTGGGCGGCTTTGAGGACTATGAGATCGTCGAGCTGCACGAGGGCGCGTTCTTTGAGAATATGCTCGCAGACCACCCCTTCCTGCCCAAGACCAGCCGCCTCGTTCTGGCGGACTACGTCACCATGGACTCCGGCACGGGCTGCGTCCACACCGCACCCGGCTTCGGCGCGGACGACTATATGACCTGCAAGAAATACGGCATGGACATGGTCGTTCCCGTAAACGATCAGGGCAAGCACACCGAGTATGCCGGCAAGTACGCGGGCATGAGCACGGACGAGTCTAACCCCGTCATCCTCAACGACATGAAGGAGAGCGGAATGCTCTTCGCGTCCGAGAACATCATCCACAGCTACCCGCACTGCTGGAGATGCAAGAACCCGATCATCTTCCGCGCAACGCCGCAGTGGTTCTGCTCGGTCGATTCGTTCAAGGACGACGCGACCGCCGCGTGCGAGAACGTCAGATGGGTGCCGTCGTGGGGCAAGGACAGAATGAGAAGCATGATCCTCGAGCGCACCGACTGGTGCATCTCGCGCCAGCGCCGCTGGGGTCTGCCCATCCCCGTTTTCTACTGCGATGACTGCGGCAAGCCCGTCTGTACCGACGAGAGCATCGAGTCCGTCGCGGCTATCTACGAAAAGGAAGGCTCGAACGCATGGTTTGAGCGCGAGGCGGCAGAGCTTCTGCCGGAGGGCTTCACCTGCCCGCACTGCGGCGGCAAGCACTTCACCAAGGAGACCGACACCCTTGACGGCTGGTTCGACTCAGGCTCGACCCACTACGCGGCAATGGAGCGCGATCAGGGCTTCTGGCCTGCCACGATGTACATCGAGGGTCTTGACCAGTACCGCGGCTGGTTCCAGTCCTCCCTGCTCGTTGCCGTCGGCGCACTGGGACGCGGCGCACCGTTCAAGGAGTGCCTGACCCACGGCTGGACGGTCGACGGCGAGGGCAGAGCAATGCACAAATCCCTCGGCAACGGCATGGACCCCGCCGAGATCTTCGAGAAATACGGCGCGGACCTGCTGCGTCTGTGGGCAGGCTCGTCGGACTATCACGTTGACGTGCGCTGCTCGGACGAAATTTTCAAGCAGCTTTCTCAGAACTACCTCAAGTTCCGCAACACCGCGCGCTACTGCCTCGGCAACCTCGACGGCTTCGACGCAAACAGCCTCGTTGAGCCCGAGGAGATGCTCGAGCTGGATAAGTGGGCGATCACGCGCCTCAACAAGCTCATCGAGAAGGCGTTCGCCGCCTATGACGAGTACGAGTTCCACGTCGTCAGCCACCTCATCAACGACTTCTGCGTCGTTGAGCTGAGTAACTTCTACCTCGACATCATCAAGGACAGACTTTACTGCTCCGGCAGAAACAGCCTTGAGCGCCGCAGCGCCCAGACTGCGCTCTTCCTTATCCTCGACACGCTCACCAAGATGTTCGCGCCCATCCTCGCCTTCACCTGCGATGAGATCTGGCTGGCAATGCCCCACCGCGCCGAGGACGATGCGAGAAACGTCGTGCTCAACGAGATGAACAAACCCTTTGTGCAGTATGCTCTGGACGAGGCGGAGATGGCCAAGTGGGATAAGCTCATTGCTGTCAGAAGCGATGTCAACGGCGTGCTCGAAAAGGCGCGTGCGGATAAGCGCATCGGCAAGCCCCTTGAGGCGTCCGTCACCCTGCGTGCTCAGGGCGAGAGCAAGGCCGTGCTCGACAGCATCTCCGACATGGATCTTAAGGATCTGCTCATCGTCTCCGAGTGCCTCATCTCCGAGGACGAGGCGAATGACGAGGGTGCAGTCGTCGCGGCAGGCGTCAATAACCCCGGCCTTACCGTCTCCGTGCGCGAGGCAGAGGGCGTTAAGTGCCCGCGCTGCTGGATGCACTCCAAGGCCGCCGATCCCGAAACCGGACTTTGCCCGCGCTGCAAGGCCGTGCTTGAGGCGTAAAATTAATAATAAAATGCACTACCGATCGGTAGTGCATTTTTTTGATATTAAGTTAAATCACGAGTCATCGTCATTAGGCTCGGCTTCGCGGACAACGAGAACCTTTTCGACGCGCAGCCCGTCCATTTCAAGGACGCTTATGTGCAGATTTTCGTAGTCAAAGCTGTCGCCCACCTTCGGGAACGCGCCGAACATTTCGATAGTCCAGCCGCCGACGGTCTCGCTCTCGGCGTCGAAATCACGCTCGCGGATGCCGACAAGGTCGAGAAAATCGGAAATGCTCATGTCGCCGTCAAGCTCAAGCTCGCCCGTCGAGCGCTCAAGTATCTCCTCTTTGACCTCGTCCGTGTCGTCCCAGATCTCGCCCACGAGCTGCTCGAGCACGTCCTCCATCGACAGTATGCCGAGCGTGCCGCCGTACTCGTCGGTAACGATGGCAAGGTGCTGCTTTGCCTTTCTCAGCTCGGCAAGCACCGCGGGCAGCTTCATGGTCTTGTACACATAGCAGGGCTTCATCAGCAGACTGCGGATATCGGGCATCTCCTCGCCGGCAAGCGCCTTGAGGAAGTGGTTGAGATACAAAACGCCGATGATATTGTCAACGCTGTCCTCGTAAACGGGGATGCGCGAGTAAGGCGCGGTGTCGATGATGCGCAGCTTCTCGGCGTCGTCCTCGTCAATGTCGAGCGCAACGACGTCAACGCGCGCGGTCATGACCTCGCTTGCCATGATGTCGGAAAAATCAATGGCTGCCTGAACGAGCTCGGAGCGATCCTCGTCGAGCACGTCCTCGTCCTCGGCGGTCTCGATGATGGAGGAAAGCTCCTCAACGGCGGCCTCCTCGTCCTCCTCGTCCTGCTCGCCCTTGAGACCGAGCGTCAGCAGCTTCACCAGCCCCACAACGAGGCGGATGAGCGGCATGAGCAGTATCGTCAGAGCGCGCACGAAGTAGGCGTAGCTCTCCGCAAGGCGGTTTGCGCTGCCCTTTGCGACGATCTTCGGGATGGTCTCGCCGAAGATTATGACGAGCACGGTTATAACGAGGGTCGATACCCACGCATAGCTCTCGTCGCCGTTAAATATTTCGAGCACGAGCAGCGAGCCGAGGGTGGAGTTTGTGATGTTGACAAGATTGTTGCCGATGAGTATCGCGGAGAGCGAGTCGTCGAATTTATCGACTATCTTCAGCGCGACTCCGGCCTTTTTCGAGCCGTCCTCGTGCCTGCCCTCAAGACGCATACGGTTGCAGCTTGAATAGGACATCTCGGCAGAGGAGAAAATGTTGGAGAAGATTATGCAGACAACGATGCCGCAAAGATATATCCACGTCATTTGCTCTCACCGTCCTTTCCGGCAAGCGCGACCCTGAGCCGGAGGATGCGGTTATTGCGCATTTCCGTCACGGTGACGCAGATATCGTCATATGTAAAGCTGTCGCCCACGCGGGGGATAAGGTCAAACTGCTCATATGCCCATTCGCCGAGGAGCTTATTGGTGAACTCATCGTCCTCCTCGTCCTTTTCCAGCAGCTCGAACACGTCGCTGACCGCCATCTCGGCGGTGCAGTCCCACGCGCCGTCGCCGAGGCTCGTGTAAGGCTCCTCAACAACGTCGTCCTCGTCCCATATTTCGCCCACCAGCTCCTCGAGGATATCCTCGACCGTGACGATGCCGAGCGTGCCGCCGTAGTTATCCGTGACGACCGCCATGTTGATGCGCCTTTTGCTCATAATGGGCAGCAGCGCGTCGATGTTCGTGCTGCCGTGGATGAAGTACGGCTCGTCAAGCAGGGCGCGCAGGTCGGTCTTTTCGCCCTCGCGCAGGTAGGTCTTTATGAATTTCCTAATCGACAGTATGCCGATTATGTTGTCGATGCTGCCGTCGTAAACGGGCAGGCGGCTGTGCGTCTCGGCGCGTATCGTTGCGAGAATATCGTCAAGGCTGTCGTCAACGTCGAGCGCGACGATGTCAACGCGCGAGGTGAGGATGCTCTCAACGGTCGTTTCTGCAAATTGCAGCGCGGAGCTTATAAGCTCTCCGCGCTCGGAATCGAGGCTGCCCTCCTCGGTCATGTCCTCGATGATGTCATAAATTTCGTCCTCCGTGACGGAGATCTGCGGGTCTGCCTTGACAAAGCGCGCGGCAAAATTGCCGATCGCGGTCAGCACGGAGGCAAGCGGTCTCAGAACGGTCATGAAAAACCACAGCGAGCCCGCGACCGATAGGGACAGCCGCTCGCTGTATTTTTTTGCGATGCTCTTCGGGAGCATTTCGCCGACGAAAAAGACGGCGAGGGTCATCACGAAGGTGCTTATCGTGACGGCAACGGAAACGCCCGGATACATTCGCGTCACGGCAAGCGTCGCAATGCTCGCCGCGGAAAGATGCACGATATTCGTGCAGATGAGAATGCTCGTTATCGCAAGGTCAAAGTTATCGAGCACCTTCAGCGCCTTTTCGGCCTTCGGCTCTCCGCGCTCGGCACGGATCTTTATCTTCACCTTCGACACCGAGGCAAACGAGGTCTCCGCCACCGCAAAGTACGCGGCGCAGAGAATAAGTAAAATTACGACAATCAGCGACAATCGACTGGCATCGTCCATTTCGGATCAAACACGCTCCTATTCGTGGGCATTACGCCCGGTAAATTAAAATTCAGTATAGCATAGCAGTTTATTGCAGTCAATGAATTCGCGGTAAATTATAGCCGATACGCCGCCCTCGGGCGGGTAAAAATACATATAACGCTTAGTCTGTGGCAGACTAAGCGCGAGGTGGTTCGATGTATATCAGAAAAAAGACCTTTGTTCTCATGCTTACCTATCTGCTTGCCGCGCTCATCGCTCTGGGCGCGTACACGGCGGCGCATTTTTCGCTCGAGTCGGGATGCCGCCGCACGGCGCGTCAGGGCTATGAGCTCGCCTTCGAGGAGACGGTACTGTCTGCCGACAGGCTCGCGCAGGAGCTGCACCGCGCCTGCTATGCCGCCGGCGGAGCGTACTCTGCGGCGGTGTGCGCGGATATTTATGCAAGCAGCCTGTCCGAAATAATGACCGTGGCGGCGCTGCCGTTTTCCACGCAGGAGCTTGAGCGGACGGCGGAGTTTGCGGCAAAGTCGGGGGACTATGCGCGCTCGCTTTTAAAAAGCGCTGCCGAGGGAGGGCTCGACGATGCCGCGCGTGAAAATTTTGCGCGGCTTTATAAAACCGCGGCGGAGCTTGCCGAGAGTCTGCGCAAACTGCAAAACGATGTTAACGACGGCGCCGTTTTTTTGGACTTTCCCGAAAATAAATTCTCCTCGCCCGACAAGACCGTGAGCGAGGCGATGCTTGCCATCGAGGCGGGCATGGATGAGACGGTGATAGACGGCTACGCGGGGAAATATTCCGCTGCTGCCGCCGTGTGCGATGGCGAAAGCACCGTTTCCGAGCGGGAGGCGCTCATCGCGGCGGCTGATTTTTTCGGACTTGACCCGGAGCAGCTGAGCCTGCGCTGCACCGCTAAAAACGGCACGCGCTGCTTTAGCTTCGACGGCGGGGATATCTGCGTTGACGGCTGCGGGCGCGTCGTGTCGCTCTCCTCGGAGCGAGCCGTTGCGGGCGATATGTCCGATGCCGAGCTTCTTGAGCGGGCGCGGGAATTTCTCGCGCTGCGCGGCTTTGAGGATATGCACCTTGTCTCGTCCGAGCGCAGCGGGAGCGTCCTTGCGCTTGAGCTGGAGTGCACCGAAAACGGTGTGCGCCGCGTGGGGGACTGCATTAAGATCTCCTTCGCCGCCGATGACGGGCAGGTGTATTCCTACGACGCCTCGGGGCACCTTGCGCGGCACGATCTCAACGCTTCGGATAGCTGCGCCATGACCGAGGCCGAGGCTCGCGCCGCGCTGCCGGGTAACCTTCGCGTGCGCAGCGTCGGGCAGTGCTATGTCATGCTCGACGGCGGTGAAAGCGAGCTGTGCTATGAGTTTTCCTGCCTCGGCATCGACGATGAGCCCGTCACCGCCCTCGTCTCCCCCAACATCTTTTTAGTTGCGTTTTGACGCGCCTACGGATACGCATATTGCGTCAGCACGGTATCGAAGGCGCGGAGGAAACCGTAGTTGTATCGCTGCCCGTGGGTGCAATCTTTGTCGCAGTCAGTCACCGTGCCACCGTAGTTAAATCTACCGCCGATGTCCGTGGCGCATCGCCTCAACGGCAGTTGCCCCTGCGGCGAGCATTGCTCGCCCGCATGGTCAGTAGTTTTGGTTATTTGAAATGTTGAAAAGACATGACAGCGTAGTTGCCAAGGCACTTGCCTTCCCCTTGAGGGGAAGGTGGGTCGGAGCGAAGCGGAGAGCCGGATGAGGTGTTTAAATTCCTCATTATAAGGCTTTAAATCACCTCATCAGTCAGGCTGCGCCTGACAGCTTCCCCTCAAGGGGAAGCCAATAGCGCCACTGCCGTGGCGGGCAGAGCGCCACCAACAATGGCGGTGGATTATGCTGCGCAGGCCCGGTAACGAACTGCCGACTAAAACAGCACTTGCGGGAAGCGACAGCCTTGCGGTTTCGTCGGCATTTTCGTAACCGAGCTACCGCAATAGATGTATAGGAAGGAGCGTCAAGGCGCTATTAAAAGAGTGGAGGGGTAGTAGTGACGGAGGATGGCGCGGTAATCTTCGCCGCGGCGGGCGAGGGTGTTGGCGCCGTACTGGCTCATGCCGACGCCGTGACCGTAGCCGCGCACGGTGAAAACGAAGCCGCCGTCCTCGCGGGAAAGGTCGAAATCGGTCGAACGCAGCGAAAACAGCGTGCGCAGCTCGCTGCCGGTGAACTCGACGCCGCCTATCGTGACGGCCGCCACCCTGCCGGAATCGGTGCGCCGCGTGTTGCCGACCCACGCCGAAGGCTCGCCCGTCATGTCCGCCTCGGGGTGCAGATACAGCACCGTGTCGCGGAAATCGAGATCGCTGAGCCGCTCGGTCGTGATGAAATTCGGCACGTCGCTCTCGGTCTCGGGCGAGGAGACGCTTTGCAGATACGGCAGGTCAGACCAAATTTCGGCCGAGCTTGCCGTCGCGCCCTCGGACGAGGAGTGGAACGCGCACAGCGCCGCCTGTCCGTCATAGCTGAGGTATTCGCCGTCCGTGCTCTCCACGGCGGCTTTTATTTTTTTAAGCCTTTCGTCATGCTCCGCGCCCCACGCCGACTTGAGCTCCTCGGCACTGAGGTATGCCTGACAGCAGGCGGAGCTTGCGCACACGTCCGCGTCCTCGTGCTTCGGGTGGTCGATGAGGTGCTGGAGATAGCTGCGCGCCGCGACCGCCTGAGCCTTGAGCGCCTCCGGCTCAAACGACGCGGGCATCTCTGCCGCAACGACCCCGACGAGGTAGTCGAAAACGCTCAGCTCCGTGACGCCGTCGCCCGTTTTCAGCCTCACGCTGCGGCTTTTGTCGCTCCCGAGCGGCGCTGCGGTCTTGTCCGGCGCGGGCGGCGTATCGTCGGTGCGCGGCAGAAAAAACCGAGGCAGCGCAAGCATCAGCGCCGTCAGCACCAGTGCCGCGGCGAGTATTCTTTTCATCGGGTTTCCCCCTTTCTTCTTGACGGCAGGGTCAAATGAGTATAAAATTACATGGTAATAAATTTATTCATTCAGGACTGGTGCTATGCTTAAAAACAATCACGGACTGCGCGACAGCCTCATCATGGCCTGCTGCGTCGGCGCACTCGGTGCGTTCGGGGCGTTCTTCCGCTGGCTGCAAATGCAGATCGCGCGTGACCCCGACACGGGACTCATGGACCCGAGCGTGCTCAACTACATCGTGCCTCTCATAATCATAATAGCGGCCGCGGCGCTGCTTTGGCTCGTGCGCTCGCTTGACGAATACAGGCTTTCGAGAACCGAGGCGGAGGAGTACCTCGCCGCACATAAGGACGAGACCGAGGCGCCCGACTTCGGCAAATGCGAGTACCCGACGGGGCTGTACGAGGCGATGCGCTTCACCTCGCTTGCGTATATTATTCTCGCGTGGCTGATCGCGCTCATCATGATGGTCGGCGGCGTGCTGACCCTTGCAGACTCCGCTCTGGACGCGCAGCGCGGGTTTTACGTCGTCATATCCGCCCTCGCCGTGCTCAGCGGGCTGAGCTTTCCGCTCGTGTGCAACGCGGCGCGCAAGAGATATTCGCCGAGCCTCGTGAGTATATTCATGGCTCTGCCCGTCATCATGTACTGCCTGTGGCTCATCGTGTGCTACCGCGCAAATTCGAATAACCCCAACGTCTGGCTCTACGCCGTCGAGGTCATCGCCGTGTGCGCCGTCATTCTCGCGCTGCTCGCCTCGGCGGGCTACGCCTTCGGCAAGCCCGACCCGAAGCGCGCGTGCTTCCTCGTGTTTTTCGGCGCGTTCATGTGTATAACGACCCTGTCCGACAGCCGCTATATGGGGCTGGAGCTTATCATTCTCGCCACCGCGGGGATGCTGCTGCTCGAGGGCTGGCTCATTGTGCTCAACCGCCGCAGACTGCCTGCGGGTGAGGAGCCTGCCGCGCCTGCGGATGAGGCGGAGCCCGAGCCGAAGGAGCAGCCTGAGCCGGAGGAGGACAAGACCGTTATCGAGGCGGGAGACGCGGAGGATGCGCCCGAGCCCACCATTCAGGCGCCGCCGCAGAAAAAGAAGACCCGCCCGAGCGATGAGGACGTCGAGCGGATCATGCAGGAATACAAATGATAAAAAACCTCGGAGCTGTACACCGAACAGCCCCGAGTTTTTTTATAGGCGCTTTGACGCTCCTACCGATACGCATATTGCGGTTGCACGGTATCGAGGGTGCGGAGGAAACAATATCTGCATCGCACTATTGTAGTGCGAAGCAACAACGGTTTTGACTGAATAACAGCTTCGGGCTGACGTAATAGATGTATTCGTACTATCTCAAGGCGATATTAAAAAAACAATCCCTCCGGCTTTCGATTTGCTCAAGCCACCTCCCTTTGCACAAGGGAGACAATGGTGCAGCCTTAGTCGGCACTTCCGGTAGCATCGTAGGGGCGACCATTGGTCGCCCGCTGCTCGCCGCAGGGGCAGTTCGCCTTGAGATTTTACCGATGCATTTTTTGCGTCAGCACGGTTACGAAAGTGCTGACAAAACCGCCGCAGCTCGTCACCGTGTCGGCGCAGTTTAATCTTGTTCCGTTGTCGGTTGCGCATTGGCTTCCCCTTGAGGGGAAGCTGTCAGCGATAGCTGACTGATGAGGTGTTTTAAAGCCTTTTCATGGAGAATTATAAACACCTCATCCGGCTCTCCGCTGTGCTCCGACCCACCTTCCCCTCAAGGGGAAGGCAATGTCTT
>USPI01000009.1 GCA_900556535.1 uncultured Eubacteriales bacterium
CGTCTTTTTGCGTTTGGGATATTGACAAGCGGTAATGCGGATGATAGTATAAAAGAAACTAAAGTATCATTTATACTAAAATATCATCAAACACTGCAACGGAGGCATTATTATGCGCAGGACGACGGCAACAACGGACTATCTCAAGGAAAGCATGGGCACTGCCCTGCTCGAGCTTATGCGGGATAAGCCCCTTGAAAAGATAAGCATCGAGGAGATGACGGCGAAGGCGGACGTGGGGCGCTCGACCTATTTTCGCTATTTTCACAGCAAGGACGAGGTGCTGTCATTTAAAATTCTCTGCCTGTGGAGGCGCTTTTGCGCACAGCGCGGCAGCGACGGCATTTCCCGGGTAAACCCCGAGGGCATCAGGGCACTTTTCGAGTTCTGCCTGTCCATCCGTCCCATATTCGATCTGCTTTACGCCTCGGGACATCAGGACGTTATCCTCGACTTCTATCTTCAGAGCGCCGCCCCCGTTATCGCACAGGCGGACGCAAAAACATATTATTTTATCCAGTTCATCACCTTCGGGCTCTTCGGGCTCATGAACGCATGGGTGCTGCGCGGCTACAACGAATCGCCCGAGGAAATGGCGCAGATCGTGTGCGCGTGGAAGGCAGCCTCGGAGGAGGCATGACGGGAAAGGAATTTTGACATGGGAAAGATCATGCGCCGCGTTTTGATAATCGTACCTGCCGCGGCATTACAGGTGCTGTGGCATCTGATGCTGATAAAATGGCTCTCGCCCTATGCGCCGCTTATCGTGTCGGCGCTGTCGGTCGTCGCGTTCTTTTTGGTGCTCTATATCATAATCAAGCGCGACGAGAGCACATACAAGCTGCTGTGGCTGCTCGTTATTCTGACGATGCCGCTCGTGGGCACGCTGCTGTACCTGTTTTTCGGAAATATGCGCACGGCAAAGCCCCTGAAAAAGCGCCTTGAGAGCGCGCAAAGCAGCGGCGAGGCGCAGCCGCTTGAAATCGGAAAAACGCCCTTTGACGGCGATAAGCGCATGGAGCAGACGGTGCGCTGGCTTGAGGGCAAGACGGGCTATCCCCTTTGCAGAGCCGAGCAAACGCGCTACTACCCGCTCGGCGACGATATGTTCCCCGATATGCTCGCGGATCTCAAAAAGGCCAAGAACTCTATATACATCGAATATTTCATCATCGAGCCCGGACATATGTGGGACAGCATCATGAGCGTTCTCGAGGAAAAGCTCAGGCAGGGCGTTGACGTGCGCGTAATGTATGACGACATGGGCAGCATCTCGTCCTTTAACTTCAGCAACGCCCGCGAGCTGAGCCAAAAGGGTATCCCCTGCGCTCCGTTCAATCCCTTCCTCGCGCTCAAGGGCACCGTCAACTACCGCGATCACCGCAAAATGCTCATCATCGACAATGAAATTGCCTACAGCGGCGGCATTAACCTCGCAGACCGCTACATAAACCTTGAAAAGCCCTACGGACACTGGAAGGACACCGCATTCCGCCTTACGGGCGAGGCGGTGCACAGCTTCACGCATATGTTCCTGACCTTCTGGAACGCCTTTGCGGTCAAAAAGGGAGAGGACACGCTGCCGATGCCCGAGCCGGGCAAAGCCCCGCGCGAAACGGACGGCTATGTTCTCAGCTACTACGACTCGCCCCTCAACCACGAGGCTACGAGCAACCGACTTTTCATCGACCTGCTTTCGCAGAGCACGGATTACGCATGGTTCTTTACCCCCTATCTCATGCTCGGCGACGACCTCATGGCGGCGATGATATCCGCTGCACAGCGCGGCGTTGACGTCCGCATAATAATGCCCGGAGTTCCCGACAAGAAGCTTATATTCCGTATGTCGCGCAGCTTTTATCAGGTGCTTCTGAGCGGCGGGGTCAAAATCTACGAGTACACTCCCGGCTTTGTCCACGCGAAGAGCTTCGTCTCCGACGACAGAGTCGCTACCATCGGAACGGTCAATTTGGACTATCGCAGCCTGTTCCTGCATTTTGAGAACAACTCGCTGTTTTACCGCGCGGGCATCGTTTCAAGGATAAAGCGCGATTTCCTCGAAACGCAGGAAAAATGCAGCGAAATAGAGCCCTACGACACGAAGCACTATTCCCGCCGCTGGGCAATTGACGGAATTCTTCGCATTTTTGCGCCGCTGTGCTGACCCCGGCACGGCAAGCGCAAATTTTCGAAGCCCTATCGGAAGTGATTTAAAATGAAAAAACTATTTTGCAAAAAATACGGCTGCATCCTCGGAGTGGGCATACTGTGCCTTGCCGTATACCTGCCCGCGTGTCTGATAATCCCGCCGTTGCTCGGAACGCAGAAGAAAAGCGACGCGCAGCCTCGCCTGCCCGCTCCCGCTCAGGAAAGGGTCTGCCTTGTTGACGGCAATGAGGAGGCTCTTAGCTGGCGGCTTCGGCTCATCGGCTCGGCTCAGGAGGAGATAATCCTCTCCACCTTCGATTTCCGCGCAGACAACAGCGGCTCGGACATCATTTCCGCGCTCATGGACGCGGCGCAGCGCGGAGTGCGGGTGCGAATACTCGTTGACGGCATGAACGCGCAGCTCCATCTTAACGGCAGCAGCGCCTTCAAGGCTCTCGCCGCGCAGGAGAATGCGGAGATAAAATTCTATAATCCCATTCGCCTTACTCGGCTTTGGACGGCCAACTACCGCTGCCACGACAAGTATCTCATCGTTGACCGCAATGCGTATATCATCGGTGGCAGGAACACCAGCGACCTGTTCCTCGGCAGCGGCGGCACCTCGCGGCAAAACGAAGACCGCGACGTTGTGGTGTACGGCGACGGCTCGGAAAACACCTCCGTCAGGACGCTGCTGAGCTATTTTGAGGAGATTTGGGCACTGGATACCAGCAGGAGCTTTGAGCCGAACGGTGAGAGCAGCGCAGTGCGGAGAGCCCGCACAGAGCTCACGGCGCGTTGGGCAGGGCTTCGTGAGCTTGAGCCCATTGATTGGGACGCGGAGACGGTACGCGCCGAGGGCGTGAGCGTCCTGCACAGCGACTGCACCGCTTGGAACAAGTCTCCGCAGCTTTTAAATGCGCTGACCGTGCTCATGCAGGGCGGCAGCGAGCGCGTCGTGCTGCAAACGCCGTACATCATCTGCAACCAAAGTATGTACGACTGCCTCGAAAAGGCAGCGGGCGGCGAGGCGGTTATGCAGATCATCACAAATTCGCCCCAAAGCGGCGCTAACCCCTGGGGCTGCGCTGATCTTCTCAACAACGAGGGCAGGATACTTGCGACCGGCGTTTTCGTCTGCCAATGGAGCGGCGAAAACTCCATGCACACAAAGACGATCTTAATTGACGACCGCCTTAGCGTCATAGGCTCGTTTAACTGGGATATGCGCAGCGCATATCTTGACACGGAGATGATGCTTCTGGTGGATTGCCCCGAGCTTAACGCCGCGCTGCGCGAGAAGGCGGACACCATGCTGCGTCAGGGCAAGACCCTCGCTCCGGACGGCAGCGTGACGCAGGGCGCGGACTACGCTCCGCCCGAGGCGTCGATATTGAAAACCGCCGTGCAGGGGTTCGTGCGTATTGTCATAAGACCGTTCAGATATTTGCTGTAACAAAAAACTCGGAAGCATCACACTTCCGAGTTTTCTTATATCTTTTTACTTTTTTATTTCATCGCCGCTGCCGAAATCATCGTCAAACATAAAGCTCACATCCTGCTTATAGCGGAATTTGGGCTCTTTATGCTTAAAAAGGCGAATAATGCTCTTGCGGTATTCGACAATAACGAGGAGATTTGTAAAGCCGAATATGTAAACGACAAGGCTGTCGTCAATGCTCATGACCGCAACGACAAACATGAGCAGCGACGCGAGCATGGCCGAGGCGGAAATATAGCGGCTGACAAAATACATAACGACGAACACGAAGATGCCCGCGATGGCTACCTCGCTGCTGACGAAGAAGGTTCCCATCATGAGGGCAAGCAGGCTGTGCTCTCCGCGAAAATCATACATTATCGGGAAGTTCGTGCCGAGCACGACGCAAAACAGAGCAAAGGCATAGCCTATCTGCGCGTGACCGACGATGAGCATGAGCAGTCCGCCGATGAGCACGGGTATCGCCGTTTTTATGAGCTCCGCGAGGATGAGCTTAACTAAGCCGCCGCGGCCGTGGCGCATCATAAAGCGCGTTATGCCAACGTTATCGCGGGAGTATTTTTGTATGTTCTCGTGGAAAATCAAATGCGAGGTCACGTTAGGCGTGCTGATGCTGCCCATTGTATAGGCGATAACGGCAATTATCACGAGCAAAACCGCTGTCATTGCTTATCTCCCTTCTGGCGTATGACCATACGAATGGGCGTGCCCTCAAGTCCGAACACGGCGCGTATCTGATTTTCGATATATCTCTGATACGAGAAGTGGAAAAGCTCGCGGCTGTTGCAGAAAATGACGAAGTTGGGCGGCTTTATGCCGGTCTGGGTCATGTAGTATATCTTCAGCCTGCGGCCCTTGTCCGTGGGCGGCTGCACTCTCGCCTGAGCATCGGCAAGAACGTCGTTGAGCATACCCGTCGTTATGCGCATATTGCTCTGATCGTTCACGAAGTTTACAAGCTCGAATATCCTGTCGGTGCGCTGACCGGTCATTGCGGATATGAAGAGCACCGGAGCATAGCTCATGAAGCTCAGGTCGCGCATGACCGCCTTGCGCATTTTTTCCATCGTGCCGGTCTCTTTTTCGATGAGGTCCCACTTGTTTACGACGATGATGCTCGCCTTGCCCGCCTCGTGAGCAAGTCCCGCTATTTTCGTATCCTGCTCGGTGACTCCCTCGCGCGCGTCTATCATGATTATGCACACGTCCGCGCGCTCGATGGCCATCTGCGCACGCATGACGGAAAACTTCTCGACACGCTCGTCAACTTTGCTCTTGCGGCGAATTCCGGCGGTGTCTATAAAGACGTATTTGCCGAATTTGTTGTCCACCTCGGAGTCCACAGCGTCGCGCGTTGTGCCGGCGACGTTGCTGACGATGACGCGCTTTTCGCCGAGGATATGGTTAATGAGCGAGGACTTGCCGACATTGGGCTTTCCGATGACGGCGACCTTTATGCGGTCGTCCTCCTCTTCCTCCTCATCCTCGGGCAGGAAATATTTCATGCACTCGTCGAGCAGATCGCCCGTGCCGTGGCCGTGCACCGCGGAGACCGCGATGGGGTCGCCCAGACCAAGCTCGTAAAACTCGTAAATGGCGGGGTCGAGCCTGCCGGTGGAGTCCATCTTATTGACGGCAAGCACGGTGGGCTTCTTCGAGCGCAGCAGCATATTGGCAACTTCCTTATCCGCCGCCGTGACGCCCGTGCGCACGTCCGTTACGAGCACTATAACGTCCGCCGCGCTTATCGCGATGTTCGCCTGCTCGCGCATGAACATAAGTATCTCGTTATCGGTCGTCGGCTCGATGCCGCCGGTATCGACAATATCAAATTTTCTTCCGAGCCATTCGCACTCGGCATACAGCCTGTCGCGGGTGACGCCGGGCGTGTCCTCGACTATGGACAGCCGCTTGCCGCACAGCTTGTTGAAAAGCATGCTCTTTCCCACGTTGGGTCTGCCGACTATGGCAATGAGAGGCTTTGACATAAAGCTAACCTCCGTTTTGATTATATTTATAGTACTGCCGGCGCTCCGGACTGCGCACCGGTATCCTGACCTCGGGCAGCGCATCGCCGCTTATCGCGTCCCAAAGCGCAAAGCCGTCCGATTCGACGGGGTAAATGGGCACTCCGAGCGCGTCCCTCGCCTGCTCTATCGTCACGTCGTCGAGAAAATCCATTTCCTCGCGCCGCAGCATATTCTGCGAAACGAAAAGACGCTCGCCGAGCTCCTTGTCCTTTAGCTGCGCAATGAGGTCGCCGCCGGTTATAAGTCCGGAAACGTTCACACCGTGACCGAAGAAATCATTCACGATGGGATATACCTTTCCTTTTATATTACCATACTTTTCGCTTGCAATACAAATAAGTTTTTCAAAATACGGCGCGACCGACACTCCGCAGGCTATCGAAAACGGCACTCCGTCCGGCTCATCGGACAGACTCAGCGCGCTTTTAAACTCCCGCTCGAGCAGTCTTATCATGCCCACGCCGTTTTCAAGCTGGGTGTGCTCCTCGTAGAAATCGTCCTCGGGCAGCTCGCGTCGTGCGCATATATACATTTGGTCCGAGCCGAAAAACAGGCGCGTGCCGAATTTTTTGACGCACTCGTCGCCGTATTGCGTCACGAGGTCTATCGTTTCGCCGGAGTGCTCGGGGGTAAAGGGCGTGAGCGGATACAGTCCCTCGCGGAATTTGGTCAGTCCCACGGGCACTATCGACACGCTGTGTACAGCAGGGTAAAGCTCGGCTAATTCGCGCATGGTGCGGCTGAGCGCCTGCCCGTCGTTGAGCCCCGGGCAGCAGACTATCTGGCAGTTCATGACTATCCCGCCCTGCGCAAAGCGGCGCATTATATCCATGCATTTTCCCGCGTTTTTATTGCGCAGGAGCTTTACACGCAGCTCGGGCTCGGTCGCGTGGACGGAGATGTTCACGGGGCTGATGTGAAGGTCGATTATGCGCTGTATCTCGCGCTCGGAAAGGTTCGTGAGCGTGATGTAATTGCCGAGCAAAAAGCTCAGGCGCGCATCGTCGTCCTTAAAATACATCGTCTTGCGCATACCCTTGGGAAGCTGGTCAATAAAGCAGAAAACGCAGTTATTCGCGCAGCTTCTCGGAGCGTCCATAAGATACTCCTCAAACTCAAGTCCGAGGTCCATGCCCTCCGGCTTTTCCGCGTGCACGGTGTATTCGCTGCCGTCGGGACGGCGCACGACGATGCTCAGCACGGGGTCATAGGAGAAATACTTATAGTCGAGCACGTCGTGGATGACGTTGCCGTTAATGCTGACTATCTCATCGCCTATATTCACCCTTCGGTGCAGCGGGCTGCCGCTGTCTATTTTTGAAATGATGTCGTTTTTCATAGTCAAATATACGCAAAAGGAGGAGGGGCACTGTTACCCTTCCTCCTTGAGCGTTTTAATTACTTCTCGTCAACGGTGAGAACCTTGCGGCCGTTGTACATACCGCAGGCCTTGCAGGCGCGGTGAGGCATTTTGAACTCGCCGCAGTTGGGGCACTTAACGATGCCGGGAGCCTCGAGCTTCCAGTGAGACGAACGTCTCTTATCACGTCTCTGTCTTGATACTTTTCCCTTAGGGACTGCCATGGTGACACCTCCTGATAATCAGCTGCATATTAGCAATAGTATTAATTGATCACTTATCCAACAGCTGTGAAAGCACAGCAAGTCTTGGATCGATCTCTTTCCCGCAAGCGCAGGGGCCAAGGTTTAAGTCGGCTCCGCAGCGGGAGCATAGACCTTTGCAATCCTCGGAGCACAGAAACTTCGTTTCCATGTCGAGAACAAAAAGGGTAGAGAGAGTTTCGTCGAGATCGAGCTTGTCCCCGTCGAGAACAAAGACCTCGGGATCTTCAGACTCTCTGTCGGATATGAAGGCGCGGAGGTCCATCACCTTGGTGCTGTCAAACAGTTTACCACATCTGTCGCACACACAAGTCATTTCGGCTGTCAGGGTACCCTCGAGCCTCATTAAACACTCTGCCTTCTGCCATGGGCGGAGCCTTATACTCCTTAACAGAGTCAAATTCCAGTCCCTGCGTATCCAGCTCACATTCGAACGGAACGCTTTTTCCGGGGACTTCAATTATTTGTCTCAAATCAAGCAGCATAGTGCACCTCTCCACAGTCGCTTGAATATTATAGTGGAATAAACCCGTCTTGTCAACTCAAAAATTCGTTTTTTCTCTGAAATAACAGCATATTGCTAAATCTTCCGCGCAATGATATAATTTATTATCCTAATGTACGGAGAAACGGCATGAAAAAGAGTGTTAACATCGTAATTATCTGCATTCTGATAGCCGCGCTCATCACAGGGGGCGTCGTTTATCTTATTTATCAGACGCGCGACGATGAGCTTCTTATCGGCTCCGAGCGCGCCGAGGCGATCGCGCTGCGCGATGCGGGGCTGACACAAAGTCAGGTGTCCT
Organism: uncultured Eubacteriales bacterium; assembly: GCA_900556535.1. Classification (GTDB taxonomy): domain Bacteria; phylum Bacillota; class Clostridia; order Oscillospirales; family Oscillospiraceae; genus F23-B02. Next base: position 8,109 of record USPI01000009.1, read on the forward strand.
CGCTCGATTCGGGGATAAAATACTCCGGCGGGCAGTGGTACTATAAGGTCACCTTCCGCACCATCGCTCTGTCGTACCGCTATGAAATTGACGCCTACTCCGGCGCCGTGCTCGAAAAAACCGTGAAATGACCACACAGGAAAGGAGCCTTAACATGAAAAAGACCGTATGCCTTGTGCTTTCCCTCGTCATGCTGCTCGCGCTTTGCGCCTGCTCCAAGGACGATTCCGCGCCGCAGCCCACCGAGACCGCTCCGCAGGAGACGCTTGACCTCACGATATTCGAAAAAAGCGAGGGCAAGCTCGCAAAGGAGATTTGGTACAACACCGACGGGCTTCAGTTCCGCTCCGTTATATACGAATACAACGAGAACGGCTTTCTTGCAAAGGAGACCACGCTCGGCATAAACGACGCTCCGGAGGGATATAAGGAATACGTCCGCGACGAAAACGGCGCCGTGACGAAGATGACGAGCTTCATTGCGCTCGGCCCCGAGGAATTCGAGGAGGAGTACAGCGTTATTTATAAGCTCGACGCCGCGGGACGCACCGTGAGAGCGGCGACTGTCATTGACGCCGTCGAGACCGCCGTTACGGAATATACCTACGACGGGGACAGGCTCGTGAGCGAAAAATACTCCGAGTGCGAGGAGCCTGTGAGCGAAATTAGCTACGCCTACTCCGACGGCAGCGTGACCTTGACGAGAAAAAATTATATAGAGGACAGCACCGTGACCGAAACGCGCACTCTTGACGCCGACGGGCGCATCGTATCCGTCACGCGCACGGACTCCGAGGGCAATCTCATAAGCCGCAGCGAATTTACCTACGACGAAAACGGCAGCGAAAAAAGCGCTGTCATAAGCGGCTCGGACGGCAGCATTATCAGCTCGACAAACAGCGAATATGAATATGACGAGCCGGGCAACGTCATTAAATGCACCCGCAGTCACGGCGAGGGCGTCGACGCCTCCGTCATCGAATACACCTGGGATTACGCCAAGGGCTGATATCGCCGCGAAATTCACAATTTCTTTATATATTCGCATTGAGCTTGTGATAACATACACTATTGAAATATTATGAGTTCAGTCAAGGTGAATTTTTAATGAGAGAAAAAATTGCGCGCTTTATGCAGGGCCGATGCGGAGCAGATCAGCTCAACCGCTTTCTTTCGGTCATAAGCATTATTGTGATGATAGCCGGCATTATCCTCAACGGCACAACTGCCTCGCGGATAATGTGGTCTGTCGCGCTTTTCCTGCTCATCATCGTTTACGCGCGTATGCTTTCGAAAAACCTGCTCAAGCGCAGCGCGGAAAACAACCGCTATCTGCGGCTGAGGATGAGCGTTGCGGGCAAATTTGAGATGATAAAGGTCCGCTGGAATCAGCGCAAGGAGTATAAGTTCTTTACCTGCCCCTCGTGCCGCACCACGCTCAGAGTACCGCGTCACAAGGGCAGGATAAATATCGTCTGCAAGAAATGCGGAACGTCCTTCAGAGGCAAGACCTGATATGTTTGGCTTCGTGACCGCAGACCTTTCGCTGCTCAGTGACGAGCAGCGGCGCAGGTATAAGTCGTTCTACTGCGGACTGTGCCTGAGCCTCAAGCAGCGCCACGGCAGTCTTGCAAGATTTACCCTCACCTACGACATGACCTTCCTCGTCATGTTCCTCACCTCGCTGTATGAGCCGTACCTCATGCGCGGCGAGACCCCCTGCCCCGCTCACCCATTGAGCACGAGGCAGTTTTTTCAGTCCGACGTAACGGATTACGCAGCGGATATGAATATAGCTCTTGCGTATCTCAACTGCCTTGACGATTGGCAGGACGAGCTCAACGCGGCGGCGCTTGCCGGCGCAAAGGCGCTCAAGAGCTCATACGAAAGAGTGTGCAGGGACTATCCGCGTCAGTGCGGCGTCATAAAGGAATGTATGGCGCGGCTCAAGAAAATTGAGGATGAGCGCATTGCCGCTCCGGACGCGGCGGCGACGGCCTTCGGTGATCTGATGGCGGAGCTTTTCGTCATGCGCGAGGATATCTGGGCGGACACACTGCGCCGCTTCGGACGCGCGCTCGGACAGTTCGTGTACGTCATGGACGCGTGCATAGACCTCAAGGGCGACAAAAGAGCATATAAGTATAACCCCTTCGTTTACCTGTACGGCAGGCTCGATGAGCAGCAGCGCTTTCGGGACATTCTCCAAACCCTGCTTGCCGACTGCATAGAGAGCTTTGAGCGGCTCCCGATGATACAGGATGCGGATATAATAAAAAACATACTGTGCAGCGGCGTGTGGATAAAATTCAACCGCCACTACGATACAGGCAGTAAGTAAGGAGCAGTACCGAATGGCACGGGACCCCTATGAAGTCCTCGGCGTTTCGCGCAATGCGACGGACGAGGAGATAAAGAAAGCATACCGCGAGCTCGCGAAGAAATATCACCCCGACCGCAATCCCGGCGATGCGGCGGCGGCGCAGAAAATGAACGAGATAAACGCAGCCTACGATCAGATAAAAAGCGGACAGGCCAACCAAAGCAGCTACGGCAGCGGCTTCGGCGGCTTCGGCGGCGGCTACAACGGCTACGGCAGGACAGCCTACGAGCAGCCGCAGGAGCGCGCTGAATGCCGCGCGGCGGTCAACTACATACGCAACGGACGCTATGCCGAGGCGCTCACCGCGCTTTCACAGGTGCCCGTTTCCGAGCGTGACGGACGCTGGTTTTACCTGAGCGCGGTCGCAAATATGTTCTCCGGCAATAAAATTGCCGCACTTGAGGACGCAAAGCGCGCCGTCGAAATCGAGCCCGACAACCCCAACTATCGCCAGCTTCTGAGCAGACTTGAGGGCAACGGTCAGTACTATCAGCAGTACAGCGGAGACTATAACAACTCCTGCTGCGTCTGCGATGACTGCTGCACGACATATCTCTGCTGCTCGTGCCTCACCCCGTGGGGCGGTATGTGCTGCTGAGAAAATAAATATCGCGGCCGAGGAGAGCCATCCCCGGCCGTTTTTCTATGCAAATATCCGCGCGATCTCAGCCTCACAAAAGGCGTCAAGCGCCGCAAAATCTACGTGGGGATTGTAAACGCGCTCAAGCTCGTCATGATGCTCCTTCGCCCGCGCCAAAAGCCGCAGCGCTTCGAGCATGAGCTCGCGCCTTATGCTCTCGTTTTTCCGCAGTGCGCCTCTGGCTTCTCTTGCGCTCTCACGCGGCACGAGTGCATCGAGCCTGACGTGCCGCCACGCGCTCTCCGGCTGCATCACGCGCCGCGACACAAAGCCCAGCGACCTTTCCGGCAGCAGCAGCGCCTCAAGCGTATCCGGCAGCAGGGCACTCGGGCAGGCGATGACGCTCTCTTGGCGCCTCTTTGCCTCGCACAGCAGCTCGTCGAGATACTCCCGAGCAAGAAAACAGCGATCGTCGAGAACGTAAATTCGTTTACATAATTTATTTATGCTGTCCGTCAGCGTAAGCTTGCCCTCGCATGATATACAGCTTATGAATCGATACGCCACGCTGCCCTCGCCCTGCTGCCCCTTCCCCAGCTCACGCTGCGCCGCGCTCCTTGCTCTCTGGCGCGTTTTTGTTATAATATCAGGCGTTATTACCTCGCTCGCGCCCACCTTCTCCACGCTTGCCGCGGCGGAAAGATAGGCATATGCCGCGTTATATTCGCTGCGGTATTTTTGCATCAGCGGCTCCGTGCGCGGGTCGCAAAAGCTCTTGCAAAACTCACCCAAGTTTACATAACGCGAGTTCTGTGCAAAGCAGCGCGGCTCAAGCGCATGGGGTGCGGTCGCGTCCATATAGCCGAGGCGCAGCGCGGGTATGTACACCGCGTCGAGCGAGCTCGGATCGCCTGAGCACAGTATGCATTGGGTATCATAGCCCCGCTGCGCCGCTGCGGACGCTATGGCGCGCATGAAGTGTGATTTGCCCCCACCGGGGCCTGCCTTGATGAGATTGAGGAAATCGCCCCGCCCGGCGCAGAAGCCGTCATAGAGCGAATAAAACCCGACGCCGGAGTTTGCGCCGAGGAAAAATCGAACGTCCAATTTGCATCACCTCCCTGCATTTTATGCTTCGCCGTGCGGGAGCGTGAATAATTGACAAGGGCCTTATTTGATGGTAAAGTTAATTGTTTTTAAGTCTGCGAGGTGGAATAATGAAGAAATATATTTTGTTTGATTTTGACGGCACGGTCTTTGACTCTGCTGAGGGCATAACCAAAAGCGTGCAGTACGCGCTGGGCAAAATGGGAATACACGCGGAGCTCGATGAGCTCATGTGCTTTGCCGGTCCTCCGCTTGACGAGATGTTTGCGCTGCGCTACGGCATGAGCGAGGACGAGGCGCAGACGGCCGTGCGATTTTACCGCGAGCGCTACACGCCGATCGGCTGGGAGGAGTGCGCCCCGTTTGCGGGAATGCACGAGCTCATGCACAGGCTGCGCGGCAAGGGCGCGAAGATCGCCGTTGCGACGAGCAAGCCCCGCCGCTTTGCCGAGCAGATACTCGAAAAGTACGGTATGCGCGACGCATTCGACCTCGTGTGCGGCTCGGAGTTTGACGGTACGCGCGGGCAAAAGTGGGAGGTCATCGAATACGCGCTGCAAAGCTTCGGCATTTCTCCCGACGAGGCGATCATGGTCGGCGACAGAAAATACGACGTGATAGGCGCCGAAAAGTGCGGCGTTGACTGCGTGGGTGTGCGCTTCGGCTACGCCGAGCCCGGTGAGCTTGAGGCTGCCGGCGCCGTGTACGTTGCGGAGGACGCAGACGATCTGTTCGATTATCTCACGAAATAAAGGCGAAAAAATCTCGGCAATACGCATGGTATTGCCGAGATTTTCAATATACATATACGCGCAGCTTATTCTATCGGAAGCTGAATGACCTCGATGTCTTTTTTCTGCGCATATTTTATCGTGTTCCACGTCCCGCCCGACATACCGTCGTAGCACGCGACGAGCACGTTCGAATTATCGACCATGAACCTGTTTCGCACCGCCATGCACGAGGGCGTGTAGCTCTCCGAGAGCACCGTCACCTCATCGCAGCGGCGCAGTATCTCCTCATAGCGGCGACGGTTTGCCTCGCCCCACGCGCCGGCCTGACCCCTGTACGGCACGGCGGCCTGAAGCGTAACATCCGAGTGTGCGCGCTTGAGGCTCAGCACAGACTCCGCGCAGTACAGGTCGCAGCCGAGCGCCATTCCGCATATGAAATGTTTTATTCCCGAGGCATACACCGCGCCTATCACCGCATCGAGCTTTTTCTTGAATTCGACGCAGCGCGGGTCGCGCTCGTTATATCCCCACGGCAGCTTCGCCGGTCTGTGACCGGAAAAGCAGCAGCTTTTTCCGTATTGCATATCATCACCGTTTTCCATTGTAATCCATGATTTAAGATATGTCAAAAGGCTATTGACATTTTATTTTTTAGCGCTATAATGAGGGCACAACCGAATATGAGATATCTTCAGGGCAGGGAGTATTTCCCGACCGGCGGTAAAGTCCGCGAGCCGAACGGCATGAACCGGTGTGATTCCGGTACCGACAGTATAGTCTGGATGGAAGAAGATGTGCATTGAATATTTTGTTTTTTGCGTCGCCTGAAGGATATTTTCTTTCGGGCGATTTTTTAATTTCGGAGGTACAAACCCAATGTCCAAGCTCATCTCTCAAATAGCCGAAAACCTTACCTTCCTTCTGGAATGGCTCGGCATTTTCGCCGCTCTGTTCATTCTCGCCATCCTCTTCGAGCGCCTCGTGCTCAAAAACCGCAAAAAGCTCGGCAGCACGCATTTTCTGGCTTACACAGCCATCTTCTCGGCCATGGCCGGTGTTCTGATGTTCATCGAGATCCCCCTGTTCTTCGCTCCGAGCTTCTATGAGATCGACCTGAGCGAGATCCCCATCATGATCTGCACCTTCTACCTCGGACCCGTGGCGGGCGTCGTTGCAGAGCTTCTCAAGATCGTCGTAAAGCTCGTTCTGAAGGGCACGACCACCGCTTTCGTCGGCGACTTTGCAAACTTCGTCGTCGGCTGCGCCTTCGTCCTCCCCGCCTCCTGCATCTATCACATGAAAAAGAGCAAGCGCAACGCACTTGTCGGCATGATCGCCGGTACCCTCGTTATGACCGTGTTCGGCAGCCTCTTTAACGCGGTCTACCTCCTGCCGACCTTCTCCAAGCTCTTCGGTATGCCGCTGGATGCCATCATCGGCATGGGCACGAGCATTAACTCCGCGATAAACAGCGTATCCACCCTCGTGCTGTTCTGCGTCGTTCCGTTTAACCTTCTCAAGGGCATCATCGTCACCGCGCTCACCATGCTTCTGTATAAGCGCATCTCCCCGCTGCTCCATAAGGGCGACATGAAGCTTGCGCAGCGCAAGGCCGCTAAGACTGCCGAGTGATGACCCTGTGCAGCCGCGTCATGCTCAGGGCGAAATTCAGGCACTCGTTAAAATAAATGATGCAGATATAGCCCCCGAGCGCGTACACCGGCAGCACACGCCACACAAGCAGCACCCCAAGCAGCGCGTCAAGCACGTTGATCCCCATGCTCCACATCTGCTGACCCAGCCCCTTCAGGCAGCCGTCGCAGAGCATATCGGTGTACATCACCGGTATTAGCGGCGCGAGCAGGCGCAGATAATGCCCCGCGTCGGGCGAGGAATAAATCATAACGCCGAGACGGTCGGCAAAAATAAATATCACAAGGGCGACGGCAAGAGAATAGCCGGCGCCCTTTTTCATAAGCCGCCTTACCGTGCACGCAATTTCGCCGTGCCTTCCCCGCACCTGCGCCTCGGTAAGCTCCGGGACCACAAGCTCCGCAAGCGCCATCAGAAAGCAGGCGGGGAATGAAACGATCGGCATGACCATGCCCTGTATCGTGCCGTAGCCTGACAGCGCGCGGTCGGACGAAAAGCCCGCACTTTTTAAGCCCCGCGGCACGAGAAGGTGCTCAAGGGTGGACAGCGCCGAGCGCGCATACGCCGAAAACGCGAGCGGCAGCGCTATTTTGAGCATCCGCACCGTGAGTCTGTGCTCACGCACCCCGCACTCGGTGCATTTGCCGCGGTCGGTCAAATAAAACAGCAGCATCAGCACGAGCGAGACGGCATCCCCGCACACCGTGCCGAGCATGACGCTCGCACAGCTTTGCTCAATATCCCCATACGGAGAATTTCGCAGAAAAAGCGCAACGAGGGCGATGGTCGCAAGCTGCTCAATCAGGTGCACAAGCGTCGGCTTCCACACCCGTCCGCAGGCGGTAAAATAGCCCGACACCGCCGAGCACAGTGAGACCATCGGCATCGAATACGCCATTATCCGCAGCGACAGCACCGTGCGCGCATCGCCTATCCACAAAAAGCCGATCGCCTCGGCGCAAGCTCTCAGCAGCAAAAGCGCCGCCAGACCGAACAGCAGCGCGTAGGCAAAGCAGCGCCGCATCGCCGCGCGTATCCCCCAGCCGCGCTCACTGCCTATCTCCTCCGACACCAGCCGCGTAGCCGCAAATCTGACGCCCGAAATTGCAAAAGTCGTGCACAGAAACGACACAGACACGACGAGCTGATACAGTCCTATGCCCGCCGAGCCAATTCGTCCGGCAAGCCACACCTGAAACGACATGCCGATAAGGCTCATCAGCAAGGACGAGCCTGTCAGCAATGCTGTATTAAAAATGAGTCTTTTACGCCTTATCATACCAAAAATATATGCTATACCAACATAATATATATGTTGAAATTTTCACAAAGCAGGCGTATAATAAAATCAGTTAAAGGAAATAATGCTATGGAGGCGTTAATTATGATAATCACGATCGGCAGACAGCATGGTTCAAGCGGCAGAGAAATTGCAAGACTTCTTGCGCAGAAGCTCAACGTCAAGTGCTACGACAAGGAGATCGTCGACGAGGCGGCAAAGCATTCTGACTTCAGCCGTGATCTCATCAATGCATACGACGAAAAGGGTATGTCGGCATTCCTGCTGCACGCGGGCGGCTATGGCCTTAACGAGAATTTCCGTCTCAACATGGAGGTCGTTTCTGCTCAGTTCGATGCGATACGCGACATTGCTTCGAAGGAGGACTGCGTGTTCGTCGGCAGATGCGCCGACTATGTTCTCAACGACAGAGACGATCTTGTGAACATCTTCATCCTCGGCGACATGGATGAGCGCATCAAGTGCCTCGAGAAACGCCAGGGTCTTGATGAGGCGACCGCACGCAAGAAGATCAAAGAGGTCGATAAGGACCGCGCAAGCTTTTATAAGTACTACAGCGATAACATCTGGGGCGATGCGCGCAACCACGATCTGTGCATAAACAGCTCCAAGCTCGGCGTTGAAGGCACCGTGGATACCATCATGGCATACCTCAAAGCCCGCGGCTTCGTAAAGTGATCAAAAATCCGAACAAAAAACTGCACCCTGTGGGGTGCAGTTTTTTTAATTAATAATATTGATGCCAAAGTAATAATTCCGTTACCGCTGCGGTCGGTTCCCTGCCCTTGCAGTGCTGCCGTACATATAATATCTGCATATGATAAAAAAAGACTCGAAAGCAAACACTTTCGAGTCTTTTTTGTTGGTGGAGATAAGCGGGATCGAACCGCTGACCTCTTGAATGCCATTCAAGCGCTCTCCCGAGTCATCGGTTAAGCACCCCCACGAGCATCTGGGGCCATATCTCCATCAGAATCCACCCACACGCATTTCTGCGATTATTTTAGCGTGTTTTGGAATTGCTGTCAATCGGAGAGGCTGAATGAGCGCACCGTCAGGCGGTGCTTTTTTCATGAGACACTATCCTGTGTAGCATACTCAACTTCCGTTTCCAAGCCCAGTTCGAACTGTGCGAAGCTCATATTGAACTCGATGTGCAGGCGGTAATC
>USPI01000010.1 GCA_900556535.1 uncultured Eubacteriales bacterium
TGAAGCAGTGTTTATAGATGAATTACAGTAAATGGAAAATTGAAAATTGCCCCGACGAAATGCTCAGGGTATTTCTCGATGCCGGCTGCACTCCGCTGCTTGCGGCGATGCTTGCCGTGCGCGGCTTTGACAGCGTGCAGAGCGCCCGCAGCTTCCTGCACGGCGGCACGGAGCTTTTGGCCGATCCCATGCTGCTCAAGGGCATGGATAAGGCGGTGCCGCGCATTAAAAGAGCGATCGAAACGGGGGAGACGGTGGCGGTCTACGGCGACTATGACGTGGACGGCATAACATCGACCTGCCTTCTGACCGACTGGCTGCGTCTGCGCGGTCTGCGCTGCTATCCCTATATTCCCGACAGGATAGACGAGGGCTACGGCATAAACGACGCGGCTATAGATTCCCTGCACGAGAAGGGCGTGAGCCTTATAATCAGCGTGGACTGCGGCATAACCGCGGCTCACGAGGCCGAGCACGCGCGGGAAATGGGCGTTGACCTCATCATAACCGACCATCACGAGTGCCGCGAGCAGACGATACCCGACGCGGTCGCGGTCATTGACCCCAAGCAGGATGACTGCGCATATCCCAACAAGGATCTTGCGGGCGTCGGAGTCGCGCTCAAGCTCGTGTGCGCCGTTGAGGGCTCGAGCGAAAGAGTTGTTGCGCGCTATGCCGACCTTGCCGCCATCGGCACCGTTGCCGACGTCGTGCCGCTCACGGGCGAAAACCGCTACATCGTGCGCCGCGGACTGCAAATGCTTGAGCACACCTCCCGCCCGGGACTTGCGGCTCTCCTGCGCGAGTCGGGAGCGTCGGAGCGGAAAATGTCCTCCTCGACGATAGGCTTCACTCTTGCACCGCGCCTTAACGCTGCCGGCAGACTCGGCGAAGTCTCCGTTGCGGGCAGACTTCTCATGACGGGCGATGTGAACGAGGCAAACACCCTTGCCGACAAGCTGTGCGAGCTCAACCGCCGCCGCCAGAATCTCGAGACCGAGATCTGGGACGACGCCTCCGGGATGATGGACGGCAAGAGCCCTACCTCGCCGATCGTGCTCGCCAGCGAAAAATGGCATCAGGGCGTCATCGGCATTGCCGCTTCAAAGCTTGCCGAGCAGTATTCCCGCCCGACGGTCATGATCTGCCTTGACGGGGAAAAGGGCAAGGGCTCCTGCCGCAGCTACGGCGGCTTTAACCTGTTTGACGCGCTCTCGGCGTGCTCGGAGTACCTCGAGGGCTTCGGCGGTCACGCGCTTGCGGCGGGACTTAATATCAGGCGCGACAAGCTCCGTCAGTTTTGCAATGCATTCAATGAATACTACGAAAAGAACAAGCCGCAGGAGAAGCCCACGCTGCACTGCGATCTTGAGATAACCGACCCCAAAATGCTCGACATGGCGGGCGTTGATTCGCTCTCGCTGCTTGAGCCCTACGGCAGCGGAAACCCCAAGCCCATGCTGTGCATACGCTCGGCGCGGCTTGACAAGATAACGCCCATCGGCGGCGGAAAGCATCTGCGCCTGAGCCTGAGCTTCAGAGGCGCGGGCTTCGAGTGCGTGTTTTTCTCGCACAGCGAGGAGGAGCTGGGGCTGAGCGTGGGCGACAGAGTCGATGTTGCGTTCACGCCGCAGATAAACGAATTCAGACTGCGCCGCAGTGTGCAGCTTCAGATAACCGAAATCAAGTTACATGACCCCAAGCCCCTGTGCGAGAGGATACTGAGCGATATGCCGGTAGCACAGGCGTCGAACTACTGCCCGGATCGCGGTGCCTTCATAAAGGCGTGGCGCAGGCTCCAGGCTCTCGGCGGGGCGGTCGCGTCCGACCTTGACGGCGTGCTGCATCAGTGCCCGCACGGAGTCGAGCCGGAGCGCTTCTGCATTTGCCTGAGGGTGCTTTGCGAGCTGGGGCTTCTGCGTCCGGATACGCCGGGCTCAGTTTTCGGCGCGAGGATAGTACCCGGCAGCGCGAAGGTCAATCTTGAAAATTCGGAGCTTATTAAGCGCTTGAAAGCGAGAAGGTCATAATGGCAGACACAGACAGAAAATTACTCGATCCCGATGAAATGTTCACCTCCCTTCGCAAGAAAATAAACGACGGCGGCATGGATATGGATATGGGCAGGATAGAGGCGGCATACGAGATGGCAAAGCTCGCCCATTCCGGTCAGCTGCGCAAGGACGGCTCGCCTTACGTCACGCATTGCGTTGCCGCAGCCGATATAGCGGTAGATATGGGCCTTGACGAGGACTCCATCGTTGCGGCGCTCCTGCACGACGTGATAGAGGACACGCAGCTCACCCACGGCGACATTGCCCGTCAGTTCGGCGAGCCTGTTGCGAATATAGTCGAGGGCGTCACTAAGCTCACGCGAGTGCAGTACACCAGCAAGGAAGACGAGCAGATGGAAAACCTTCGCAAGATGCTCATGGCAATGGCGAAGGACATCCGCGTTATACTCATAAAAATCGCCGACAGACTGCACAATATGCGCACCATGGCGTACCAGACAGAGGAAAAGCAGCGGCAGAAGTCGCTCGAGACGATGGAGATATATGCCCCCATCGCGCACCGTCTCGGTATGCAGAGAGCCAAGTGGGAGCTTGAGGACTTGGCCCTCATGTACCTTGACCCGACTGGCTACAAGGAGATAACCGACACACTTAACGAGCGCATGGAAACCCTCAAGAGCTTCATGTCAAGCGTTGAGGAGAAGATGAAAAAGCGCCTTTCCGATGAGGGGCTTCAGGTCACCGTCACGAGCCGCATAAAGCATATTTACAGTATATACAGGAAGATGTATGCCCAGAAGCTCGACATAAACGGTATATTTGACCTGTGCGCATTCCGTGTCATCGTCGATACGATACCCGACTGCTACAACGTGCTCGGCATCATCCACGATATGTTCAAGCCCGTGCCCGGCAGATTCAAGGACTATATCTCGACCCCGAAGCCGAATATGTACCAAAGCGTCCACACGACCGTCATCGGCTCCGAGGGCATACCCTTTGAGGTGCAGATACGCACGTGGGAAATGCACCGCACGGCGGAATACGGCATCGCGGCGCATTGGAAGTACAAGATAGGCGACGCGGCGGAGACCGTTGTCAAAAACGGCGACGAGGAGAAATTCGCATGGGTGCGCCGTCTGCTCGAAAGCCAGCAGGAGTCCGACGCGACCGACTTTTTCCACAATCTCAAGATAGATATGTTTGCCGACGAGGTTTTCGTTTTCTCCCCCAAGGGCGACGTCATCAACCTGCCCGCCGGCGCAACGCCCATAGATTTTGCTTACAGCATACACTCCGCCGTCGGCAACAGCATGATCGGCGCGTCCGTCAACGGCAGGATAGTAAACTTCGACTACGTTCTGCAAAACGGAGATATCGTCGAGGTCAGGACGGCGAAAAATGCTGCGGGACCGAGCCGCGACTGGCTCAACATCGCAAAAAGCGGCTCTGCGCGCACGAAGATAAAGCAGTGGTTCAAAAAGGAGCGCCGCGAGGAGAATATCGAGCGCGGCCGCGCAATGTTTGAATCCGAGCTCAAGAACAAGGGACTGCGTTTGGAGGATATATGCGACGAGGAGGTGCTGCCGCAGCTTCTCAAGAAGGTCGCGTATACGAGCCTTGACGAAATGTATGCCGCGATCGGCTACGGCGGCATGGCGGCAACGAGAGCGGTCAACCGCATGAAGGACGAGCTCGCGCGCCTGCACCATGCCACGGGCAAAAAGACCGTGCTCGAGAAGGTCACGGAGGCTGCCGAGCGCCGCGAATTACAGGCGAAAAAGCGCATTAAGCCCGTGCACGGCGTCTTGGTCGAGGGGCTTGATAACTGCCTTATCAAATTCTCCCGCTGCTGCACGCCCATTCCGGGCGACGACATCGTCGGCTACATCACCCGCGGTCAGGGCGTGTCGGTCCACCGCACGGACTGCGCAAACTATGCCCGCCGTGAGTTTAAGCCCGCGGATATAGGCCGCTGGATAAACGTGAGCTGGGCGGATGAGATAAAAGAGACCTACGCGACCGCCATCACGGTCGTCTCCCGCGAACGCAGCGGACTTATCATGGATATCGCAACGATATTCAATACCCTCAACACCAAGGTGCGCACCATAAACGCGCGCGACACGGGCGATAAGACGATAGTGAATATAACGCTTGAAACGTCCGGAGTTGAGGAGCTTCGCAACATCGTAAACCGCATTAACGCCATACCGGGCGTTGTTGAGGTCAACAGAAACGGAGGAAAGAAATGAGAGCGGTTCTGACAAGAGTGGACAGTGCGTCCGTAAAAATAGGCGGCGAGGTAAAGGGCAGCATCGGCAAGGGCTTTCTCGTTCTGCTCGGCGTGCACGAGGACGATGAGCAGGCGCAGGCGCTGAAGATCGCCGACAAGATATGCGGCCTGCGCATATTCGAGGACGAGGCAGGGAAAATGAACGTAAACCCCGCCGACGCCGGAGCACAGCTTCTCATAATAAGCCAGTTCACGCTTTTTGCCGACTGCAAGTCGCGCCGCCCCGGATTTTCGAAGGCAGCGCGTCCGGAAAAGGCGATACCGCTGTATGAAGCGGTCATTGCCGAGTGCCGCAGCCGCGGCTTCGAGGTCGCAACGGGCGAATTCGGCGCGGAAATGAAGGTCGAGTCCGTTAACGACGGACCCGTAACGATAATTCTTGACACGAGGGAGCTTTAAAATGAACATTAAAACCATACCCGTAGGGCAGCTTGAAACCAATTGCTACGTCGTCATTAACGAGGAAACGCTCGAGTGCGTCGTCATTGACCCCGGCGACGAGAGCAACACCATCCTCGACTATATGGAGTCGAACAAGCTCAAGTGCAAGGCGATAATGCTCACCCACGGTCATTTTGACCATGTCGGCGCCGTGAACGAGATATACAAGGCCACCGGCTGCACCGTTTATATTAACGAGCGCGACGAGGGCTATAAGGTCGGCATGAGCGGGATGCTCTTTAAGCTTCCCGAGGGCGGAAAGACCTATGACGAGGGCGACGTGGTCGTAGAGGCCGGGCTTGCCTTCAAGGTGCTTGCTACCCCCGGTCACACCCCCGGCGGCGTGAGCCTTGTCTGCGAAAATGCGCTGTTCGTGGGCGACACGATGTTCCGCGGAAGCTGCGGCAGGACCGACCTGCCCGGCGGCGACATGACCGAGGAGCTCAAATCGCTCAAAAAGCTGTGCGCACTTCCCGGCGACTATGAGGTCTACCCCGGACATATGGACAGCACGACTCTTGAGCGGGAGCGCCGCTTTAACTACTATTGCCGCGAGGCGATGAAATACTGACCAAGCACGGGAGATATAAATGCTGAAAGACATACTCAAGACACTTTTTATCGGTATGCTGCCCGTGCTTGAGATCCGCGGCGCGATACCCGTGGGGGTTGCCGCAGGACTAGATCCGTGGTCGGCGTTTTTCGTCGGCTTTGTCGGCAATATGCTGCCCGTTCCGTTTCTTATCCTGCTCACGCGCAAGATAATCGAATGGATGAAAAAGCACCATATTCTCGACAAGCTGACCTCGTTTCTTGAGCGCAAGGGCTCGCAGAAGGCACAGACCGTGCAGAAATACAGCTTTTGGGGGCTGTTCATCCTCGTTGCCATACCCCTTCCGGGCACGGGCGCGTGGACGGGCGCTTTGGTCGCGTCGCTTTTGGATATGCGCCTGAAAAGGGCGCTGCCCGCCATTGCGATGGGCGTCATCGTCGCGGGGCTTATCGTGCTTCTTGCGACCTACGGCGTCGTATCCGTCGGCTCGCTTGTCGGATAGATATCCAAATATGGATGGATAAAACAAATTTGATAAATATGCAAAAATGCCGTGAGATATGCAGCCTCACGGCATTTTTATTCGCAAAAACCGCAATATATTGAATTTATACAAACGAAGCCTTGCGCGAGGCAAAGATTTGTTGAAAATAACGGATAGATTTTTATTCAAAACTATTGCGAAACAGTGAATATAAATGTATAATAAGCCTTGTCAATGAATTAATACACACGAAAGGCGACAAGGTAGGACAAATGCAAAAGACGAATACGAACACAGGCTTTACTAAATTTGTTTCCGTGCTGCTTGTCATTATGATGATCGTTTCGCTGGCGCCCATAACGGCGTCGGCAGATCCGGCAAGCGCAAGCTTTGAAAACCTCTCCGGAGGCAAGGATATAATCTCTCTTGCACAGGGGCGCGATTACAAGGCTACAATACCCGTAAGCGGCGACGTTGACCCGACCACGGTCACATGGTCGCTTGTAAAAGACGAGTCGAAGACCTACGTCAGCAAGGCGCTCTTCCCCAATCAGACCGAGGGCGGGGCACTGAGCAATTGGGTCTGCACCGACAACAAGACCCCCTTCTTCGGCGAGGTCACGACGAGCGTGACCGATACCGACGGACAGAAGGCACTCGTTGCGACCTTCAGCACCAACGGCTATTTTTACAGCCGCGGCACTGCCGATAACAGCGTGCCTCACTCAAACGGCGGCTCTTACCTCGATGTCTGCGGCTATTTTAAGCTCACCGCCAAGGACGCCGACGGCAACACCCTCGGCAGCGTTGACGTGAAGATAGCTCCCTATGACAGCTTCCATACTATGGACGAAATTTACACGGAGCTTGACGAGATGGTCGCGGCAGCAGCCGACAGCGGAGTTTACGTCAAGAAGTTCTCCATGGGCACCTCCTCGGGCGAGATATACGACGCGCTCGATATGCCCTATCTCATCGTTGCAAGCAACGAGGCGGCCGTCACCGATTGGCTGGCGTTCACCGAGAAGGCGGAAACGGAGCCCGAGCAGGTGCTTGCCGATATTGAGGCAGGCAAGTATAACAATATAAAGGTCCCCGTCATGTATTCGAATATCCACTCCAACGAGGTCGCCGCGGTCGACGGCATCATGGAATTTGCGTGGATGCTCATAGACGCGGCAAACGGCGACGGCAAGCTCGCCTACAACAACCTCACCGGCTTTACGGCAGACGGTCAGGCGCAGTTTGAAGCCGAAAAGAGCGCAAAAAAGATGGCGGTGCCGGAGCTCGTTGCCGATAAGGCGACATACCTCGGCTGGCTCCAGACCGGCAACGGCAAGTCCGGCGTCGTGGATCTGGATAAGTATTACGATCAGCAGACCGTCACGACGACGCTTGACGAGCTTCTTGACGACGTGTTCTTCATCCTCGTTCCCGAGGAAAACGTCGAGGGACGCACCTATATAACCCGTACCGCCTCCAATGGCTACGACCTTAACCGCGACAACTCCTTCCAGACCACCGACGAGACGCAGAATATGCAGAAGCTCATTGCGACCTTTAACCCCGTCTCGCTGACTGAGTTCCACGGCCGCGTGAGCGCTTTCCAGTGCGAGCCCTGCGATCCCCCGCACGAGCCGAACTTTGAGTACGACCTGCTTGCCGAGCATCTTATGAACGGCGGCGAGGCGCTCGGCATTGCGGCGGTGGCAAATAACGACACCTACAACAGCTACGTTATCCCCCAGCGCGATTACCTGACCGACAACGGCGACGGCACCACCTATTGGGAGGATCCGTGGGACGATATGTCCACCTCCTACACCCCGCAGTTTGCGATGCTCCAGGGCACGGTCGCATACACCGTGGAGCTGCCCGGCTATAACGACGCGGCGGCAGAGCTCGTGCAGTACGGCTGCCTCGGCCAGTCAAACTACATAGCGGGCGAGAAGCTCGGCTATCTCACCTCGCAGGCCGAGATATTCGAGCGCGGCGTCAACAACTTTAACTCCGACGCATATGAGCTCGTAGGTCAGTGGCTTTGCGACCAGAACGACGTCGAGGGCGCAGAGTCCGGGCTGTTCCGCCCCGAGTATGACGGCGAAGGCGAAAACGGCAACTTCTATCCTGAGTGCTACATCATTCCTCTCGACGCGGTCAATCAGACCAATCTTCAGGCCGCCGGCGACATGATGGAGTGGCTCTCCCGCAACGACGTAAAGATCCTCGTGAGCGAGTCTGCGTTCACCTACGACGGCGTGAGCTATCCCGCGGGCACGATGGTCATCTCCATGCATCAGGCAAAGCGCTCCGTTGCAAACGGCGCTCTGTATGACGGAACATTTATAACGAACTGGAGCGTTCTTTACTCCGAGGGCATCACGACCTTCAGCGAGACGCGCGGCTTCGATATGGCAACGGTCTCCCAGCCCGAGGCGTACAAGACCATAAAGGCAGCCTGCGGCGCTTGGATGGACTATGACGACAGCCTCAGCTACATAAGCGCAAACCTCGGCTCCGAGTTCATAGGCAGCGGCAGCGATTATGTCATCATCTCCAACGCCTCCGAGGACTCCACCGCGGCGGTCAACGCCCTTCTCAAGGCCGGCAAGAGCGTCGGCATGGTAAACGACCCCGACAGCGAATACTACGGTGATTTCGTGTGCGGCTACGTTGATTGGCTGAGCGTGTGCGCGGACTACGTCCTCACCGGCACGGGCCTTTCCGCATCCGAGGTACCCGCGGCAAAGACTGTCACCAAGGCGCCCGTTGTCTATGTGACCGGCGCATCGGGTCAGAATTCCTCCGGCTTTGTGTGGACGAGCCGCGTCGGAAACTACAACTGGAACTATGACCGCGTGGCGCTTGAGCTTATGGGCTTTGAGACCACAGACGACCCCACGCAGGCAGACCTCATCATCGGCGCAAACACCCTCGGCGGCGCAGCCAAGCAGCAGGTGCTTGCCGGCACTCCGTACATAGGCTACGGCTCGAGCGCGACCCGCAGCAACACCGTGTTCGGATCTGCACTCGTGCGCAGCGCAGCCTCCGGCTTTGACTGCCTCGGCTATGTGACCTACCCGACGGTGAGCCTCGTTAACGCCTCCTATGTCAAGGATAACGACGACGTCATGTACGGCTACGGCGCGGGCTACTTCTCCGCGATTCCCGATGGTGCGCAGGTGCTCGTTCAGACCGACGGCAACAAGCAGCCCACGGAGGGCTTTATAAAGATGAAGACCGAGGCGCAGAAGACCGCGGCAGAGGAATACCTCAACGGCTCCGTGCAGGCGATATCCTTCAAGGGCAAGCTCAACGAGAGCGATGCAAACGAGGTGAACATAGTTCTCTTTGCAAACAGCCTCACCCACAAGGGTCACCAGCGCGACGAGTATGCCTTCATCAGCAACTTCGCATTTTCCAATCTGCTCGGCGATGATTTCATGACCGGGAGCAGCGAGCTTCCGTTCACCGATGTTTCGAGCGGCAGCTGGTACTACGGCGCGGTAAAGACCGCGTGGGAGAATAAGCTCATGTACGGTACCTCCGACACGACCTTCGAGCCCGAGACCGGAATGACGCGCGCGATGTTCGCGGCCGTGCTTTACCGCATGGCAGGCAGCCCCTCCGTTGAAGGGATGACCGCACCGTTTACGGATATCGAGCAGCCGGCATATGCGACCGACGCGATAATCTGGGCATATAACGCAGGTGTCACGAGCGGCGTTTCGGCGACAGAGTTCGATACGGACAGCAACATAAGCCGTCAGGAGCTCGTTGCGATGCTCTATCGCTATGAGAAGTCTCCCGCCGTCAGCGGCGAGCTTGGCTTCAAGGACTCCGGCGACGTGGCGCAGTGGGCGCAGGACGCGGTGCTTTGGGCGGCAGCCAACGGCATCGTTCAGGGCTATAACGGCAGCTTCCTCCCGTGCGCTACCGCGACCCGTGCCGAGATGGCTCAGGTGTTTGCGACCTTCCTCGCGTATAAGGCAGCTTAATAAGTCCCCTAATAAAATCTCCGTATAAAAGCAAAAGGCAAGGTCATTTGACCTTGCCTTTTGTGAGTTTATTTAAATCTTTGCTTTGCCGTGAATTCATGCACGACGATCTTTTCAACGCAGGTCATATCAATGACCGCTTTTGAGCAAGCGGGCGCGTCAAAGCCACAGTGGCGGCACAAAAGCTCAAGTCCCGTTACCGCTTCCTCTCCGCTGACGGTGCTTATTTCGCCCCAACCGATGAAGCTTTTATAGTCGGCGGTCTGAGCTCCGCCTTCAAGCTCAACGAAGCTCCGACAGATATCGGTCTCGACGCATACCCGTGCACATTTTTCGGCAAGCTCGTTCCGCCTGCCGCTTTTTGCGCCGTGGACATAAAATGTGAATACGCCGTTTTCCGCCTTGAAGCCGAACGAGAGCGGGACGATATACGGGGCGTCGCGGTCGCTCAAGGCAAGCCTGAGCGTGTCGCAGCTGTCCACGAGGGCTTTTATTTCTTCAAAATCGTTTATGGCTCGGTCGTGTTTTCTCATTTTCAGAACAGATACACCCGCATTTCATACGGTCTTGTGGTGAAGCCGTTTGCGATGACGAAGTTATTCTCATAGTTGCCGAACACCTGCTTCGACTCGTCGAGCACGATGCCCTCGGGTGCGTCAAATCTCACGGGGTTCTCCGAGAACGAGCAGATAACGAGCAGCTTCTTGCCCGCGAGATTGCGCTCATAGACGTAGAGCTCCTTGCTCTTGGGGCAGTGCTCGGCATAGTCGCCGTAGACGACGACGGGGTTGTCGCGTCTGAATTGCAGGGCGTCGCGGTAGAAATTGAGGAGGCTGTTTTCATCGTCCTGCTGGCTTTCGACGTTTATGCTCCTGTAATTCGGATTAACCACGAACCACGGATTTGCCTCGGAAAAGCCCGCGTTGGGAGCGTCCGACCACTGCATACAGGTCCTTGCGTTATCGCGCGAGGCCTTCTGGGCGAGCTTGAGCACCGTCGCCTTGGAAAGACCGAGCGAGCGGGCTATGCGGGCGTTATTCTTGACCATGATGTCCTTATACTCGTCAAGGCTCTTGAGCGGCGTGTTGACCATGCCGATCTCCTGCCCCTGATAGACGAAGGGCGTGCCGCGCTGGAACAGATAGCTTGCCGCAATGCTCTTTCCGCTCTCGACGCGGTATTTTTCGCTGCCGTAGCGGCTTATGATGCGCGGGTGGTCGTGGTTTTCCATGTACAGCGCGTTCCAGCCCTTGCCGTACATTTGGGTCTGCCATTTGGTAAAGGCCTTTTTGAGCTTAATGAGGTCAAAGGGGCGCTGTATGAAGTCTGTAATAAAGCAGTCAGCCTCCATGTGGGAGAAGTTTATCATCATGTCAAGGACTTTGCCCTTGCCCTCGCGCACGTAGCTCAGCGCGACCTCCGGCTCCATGCGCGGTCCCTCGCCCACGGTGAAGCAGTCGTAGAAATCGAGCACGTCGCGCTTAAACTCGGCAAGATAGTCGTGCACCTTCGGGAGATTGGTGTAAAACTTCATGCCGGTCGCGGCGGGCAGCTTTAGCTTTGCATCGGGCAGACCGTCGGCCTTTGCAATGTAGGTTATGACGTCCTCGCGGAAGCCGTCCACGCCCATGTCAAGCCAAAAGCGCATGATGTCCTTGACCTCCTCGCGCACCTTAGGATTTGCCATGTTGAGGTCGGGCTGCTTTTTCGAGAATATGTGCATATACCATTCGTCCGTGCGCTTGTCATATTCCCACGCTCCGCCCTCGAAAAGACTGTCCCAATTATTCGGCGGGCGCTTTTTGCCCTTTCCGGGGCGCCAGTAGTAATAGTCGCGGTATGGATTCTGCTTGCTGCTGCGGGAGGACTTGAACCAGGGGTGCTCGTCGGAGGTGTGGTTAATGACGAGATCCATGAATACCCTCAGTCCGCGCTCGTGCGCGCCGTCGAGCACCTGCTTAAAGACCTCAAGGTCGCCGAAGTCGGGGTGGATGCTCTTATAGTCGGAGATGTCGTAGCCGTAGTCGGCATTGGGGGAGGGATACAGCGGCGAAAACCAAATGCCGTCAACATTCAGCGAGGCAATGTAGTCGAGCTTTGACAGCACGCCCCACAGGTCGCCGATGCCGTCGCCGTTTCCGTCGCAGAAGCTGCGGCACCATATCTGATAGACCGCCATTTCCTTGTACCAGCACTTTTTTTCCATGTCTTTTCTCCAGTCTGAAAGATTTAAGATGATTTTATCACATCGCAAACCGCGATGCAATTGAATAATTGCCGCAAGCTCCGAACATAACAAAAGCGCCTTGACAAGTCGCCGCGCATATTGTACTATTTACACGAAAACGCGCCGCACCCGGCATGACCGGGGCGACAGCAGGAGGTAAAAAATGAATAACAGCAAACAATCCGGCAAAACCCGCCGCATGACGGGCCTTGCTATCTTCACCGCTATCATCGTGGTGCTGCAGGTGCTCTGCACCTTCATCCGCTTCGGCCCCTTCTCGATAACTCTCGCGCTTGCGCCGATAATTATCGGAACGGCTATCTACGGCAAGAAGGCAGGAGCCTATCTCGGCTTTGTCTTCGGTCTGGTCGTGCTCGTGACCGGCCTTCTCGGCTGGGACGGCGGCACGGTGATGCTGCTCATGGGCATCAATGCCGTCGGCTGCGTGCTCATCTGCCTTCTCAAGGGCGCTGCGGCAGGCTTCCTAGCGGGAGTGTGCTACGACGCGATAGCAAAGAAAAACGACAAAGCAGCCGTCGTTGTGTCCGGCATCGTTTGCCCTGTGGTAAATACCGGACTGTTCATCTTGGGCATGCTGGTATTTTTCTTTGATACGCTCAGCGGCTGGGCAAGCGGACAGAATATGCTCGTGTATATCATTGTCGTACTTACGGGCGTGAACTTCCTCGTTGAGCTTGGCGTCAATATGCTGCTCGCGGCAGGAATAACCCGCATCATCCATGCAGGCAAGAAGAACGTAAACTGAAACGTAAACTGAGGTAATCCTATGATCCTTACGATCGACGTCGGAAACACGAACGTCGTTCTCGGCTGTGTCGAAAACGGCGAGATAAAAAGCATTTTAAGGCTTGCGACGAACACAAACGACCTGCCTAACGACTACGCGCTCAAAATGCGCCAGAGCTTTGAGTTTGACGGTATCGACTACCGCAATTTCGAGGGCGCCATTTTGTCCTCGGTCGTGCCGCAGGTAAACCGCGCGATCCGCTCGGCTGTGCGAAAGCTCACGGGGCTTGAGTGCATTATAGTCGGCGCGGGCATAAAAACCGGCGTCAACGTAAAGATCGACGATCCGGGCACGCTCGCGGGCGACCTTATAACCGGCACCGTCGGCGCGCTTGCGCTGTATGAGCCGCCCATCATCATCGTCGATATGGGCACGGCAACGACCATGGTCGTCGTTGACGGCGACGGCGCGTACATCGGCGGAGCGATCATACCCGGCGTCAACCTCTCGTATGAGGCGCTCTCGCAGGGCACGAGCCTGCTACCGAACATCTCCATCGAGGCACCGAGAAAGTGCATCGCGTCCAACACCGTTGACAGCATGAAGTCCGGCGCCGTGTTCGGCACCGCCGCGATGATCGACGGAATGGTTGACCGCATGGAGGAGGAAATGGGGCAGAAGGCGACCGTCGTCGCAACGGGCGGACTGTCGCGCTGCGTCGTGCAGTATTGCCGGCATGAGATAAAGCTCGAGCCCGAGCTTCTCCTCAAGGGACTTGCGATACTCTATCAGAAAAACGCAAAGCCCAAGAAAAACTGAAAAGAAAGCAGCCTCCGAGTGAAAGCTCGGAGGCTGTTGTTCGTATGCGGATATAAAAAAGCGGCGTGACGCTTGTTCACACCGCTTTTTGCTATGGAGTGGAGAAAAAATATGGAACTACTTTTTGTTCTTCATCAGGTAGTACACGATATTCACGTTTGCGGTGTGAACACCGTCGGCGGTCATGATGGGAATGGTCATCGGATACTGACCCTTTCCGTGCTCCTCGATGTAAGCGATGCGCTCCTTTGCTTCCTCCTCGGTCATTGCGATGTCGATCACAAGATCGGAGGTTGCCGGCTTGAGGTAGTCTATCGAAACGCTCTTGATGATGGGAACATATGCCGTGCCGTAGGTGCATTTGATGAGGCTTGCGCCGGTGGCTTCGCCGAACACGAAGAAGCTGCCTGCATACATAATGCCGATATGATTTACGTGCATTGAGGTCAGCGGCAGGCGATAGCGCACATGGCGCTCCTCTGCAACTTCTGGGATTATGCCCGCAACGTTGAGATAATTGATCTTGCCGTGGGTAACGGACTGCTTGGCGGCCTCGAAAACCTCGGGTGTTACTTCGTACATTGATATTTCCTCCTTGTATTTTTACTTGTTATAAAGACTTTTATCTATCTGGACTATTGCGCCGCTCGCTTCCATTCTGCCGATCTCTTCGGCGGAATAGCCGAGCTCGTTCATGACCTCCTCGGTGTGCTCACCGGTCATTGGACCGGGGATAAACTCAGGAGTTCCCATTTTGCGGCTGGCCATTGACGGACGGATAAGAGTGGTCTGATGGCCGTTGGGGTAAGTGTAGTTGAAGGCATAGCCGTTAACAAATGCCTGCTCCTTATTTGCGAAATCGCCGTAATGTGCAAGTGTGTCGTGCACTATGTCGTACTTCGTGAGTATCTCATCCCATTCGCGCGAGGTCTTGGTAACAAAGATCTTTTCACATTCGCTTATGAGATATCTGCGCGTATCGTCCGAGCGCTGACCCGCAACCGAGCCGTATTCTTCGCATATCCATTCCGGACGTCCGACGGCATTTGCAAAGCGCGGCCAATGAGCCTTAATATCGACTATTGTGCACATTATCCATTCTCCGTCTGCGCAGCGATAGGGAACGCTGCCCGGCCCACCGTTATATCTGGTCTTAGGCATTTTCCACGTGTACTGCGGCAAACAGCCGATGTTGTAGTTGCTGTTTGTCCAAAGCCCCATTCCGTAGAGCGAGTTAACTACATAGTCGCCCTCGCCGGTCTCCTTTTTCTTATACAGCGCACAGACTATTGCATACGCAAGACCGAGCGCGGTTATAAAGTCGCCCTGACCGGAGGTTCCGTAGACGGGGAAGGAGTTGTCGGTCTGAACCATCATATCGGCGTTGAAGCCGGTGCTTACCCAAAATGCGATAGTGTCCTGCCCGGGCTGGTCTGCCTGCGGCCCTCTGAGCCCGTAGGACGATATCTGAGCCATTATAAGACCGGGATATTTGCCCTTGAGCGACTCGTAATCCAAACCGTTTTTCTCAAGAGCCTTGGGACGGTTGTTGGTTATAAAAACATCGCTTTTTGCAAGCAGCCTGTGCATTGCATCCATGCCTTCGGGGGTCTTTATGTCGAGAACGATGCCGCGCTTGCCCGCATTGACGTTGTCGTACAAAGGATTGCAGTCCTGAGCGTTTGGCATACCCATGACAGGAGGATAGGTGCGGTAGTTGTCTCCCTTTTTCTGTTCGATCCTTATGACGTCGGCGCCCCAATCGGCAAGATAGCGCGCACATGATGGGGCAGCCATCATTGTTGCAAGCTCAAGAACCTTTACACCTTCGAGCGGTTTATATGAATTTCCCATGATAGTCCTCCTTATAGTTCAGCCTTAATGGGTGTTCACGCGCCCGCGTCGCGCATGGCGTCGCTTTTTCCGGCGCTGCTGATTAAGAGCGCCGGCGGCTCCGCATGAGAACCGCCGGCTGAAAGAATTACTGCTTGTTCATTTCGGGGCGGCGCTTTTCGATAAAGGAATTGACTGCCTCGGAGAAATCGGGCTGGTTAGATGCCCAGACCATCTCCTTTTGCTCATCGAGGAAATACTGCTGCATAGGCGCGCGATGCGGCAGTCGTTGGTGTAGCCTATGCCGCCCATGACCTGCATTGCGTCGTCGATGACCTCGAAGGCTGCCTTGCCGGTGTAGCGCTTGAGAAGAGAGGCGTCAACACCGAGCTGCTCGCCGTTCTGCTTTTTCCATGCGCAGCGCAGCAGCATATTGTACATATTGTCGCACTTTATCTTCATGTCGCAAAGCTTCTGCTGAATAATCTGGAAATCTCCGATGTTCTTGCCGAACTGCTTGCGGGTACCGGCGTATGCGAGGGCGTCGTTATATGCGCACATTGCCATGCCGACGTTGGAAACGCAGGTGAACAGTCTTTCGGTCTCGAAGTTCTTCATGAGCTGATAGAAGCCTTTTCCCTTGGTGCCGACGAGTGCGGATTCGTCAAGCTCAACGTGGTCGAGATAAACCTCACAGGTGGGCATGCAGTGGCAGCCGATCTTATCGAGGACGGAGATCTTCACACCGGGCGCATCGAGCGGAACGAGGTACCAGGACATGTCCTTGTACGGATTTTCGTTTTCATACTCGCGGGCGATGCACATCATGTACGGTGCGACGGTGGCACCGGTGTTGAAGGTCTTGTGGCCGTCTATGTAGACCTTGCCGTCAACGTGGGTCGCTCTTGTGGTCATGCCGCTGTTGTCCGAGCCTGCCTGGGGCTCGGTGAAGCCGAGCGTGTAAGACTTGATGCCCTTGGAAGCATAAGCGAGTATCTTTTCCTGCTGCTCGGGAGTGCCGTAAGCCATGATGTTGTCTATCTCAAGGCTGCCGCCGGGAATGGTCAGTGCAGGCCAGCCGTTTTCGTAGAACTTGAGCTTGAGAAGGACAGTGGTGACAAGATCAAGACCGTCGCCGCCAAATTTGACAGGATGGTCGATGCGATGGAAGCCCTCCTCTACGAAAGCCTTGCAGGCCTTCTCGGGATACTTGTGCTCGCGGTCGCACTCCTTGAAGTATTCGTCGTAGTTGCCGCGCTTGATAAATTCTTCCGCGCTTTCAAGCAGGAGCTCCTGCTCCTCGGTGAGTTTAAAGTCGATCATTAAAATATGACTCCTTTCATGATGATACACGTTGCGGGATTATCCCTACGAAAATATCGTAGCAAAAACCGTGCCAGTATCGGTCAAAAACCGAAGAAAAAAATGGAAACCAAATAAAGAGAACAGCCGAACAGCTAATTATTTAATTAACAATAATGAAGCGTGCAAATAACGGGAAGAAAAAAGATGAGAAAAAAATCGAAAA
>USPI01000011.1 GCA_900556535.1 uncultured Eubacteriales bacterium
TATTACCGAGATTTTTTGTGAAGCATGAGCGGAAAAGAGCCGTTCAAAACCGTATGCTTTCTTATCTCAGCCGACCTTTTGTTCGACAATATTCGCTCTGCGCATGAAATGTTTACAAATCAGAGAGATTTGGAAGTGATAGGCTATTGTTTTTTTATAAGGTATGCGGTACAATGAAGGGAGCTTTGCCGCAGTTTTGGCAAAGTGCAGTATATGAATACGAAAGGACGACCCTATGAACGGATTTGTTAAAAAGCTGTGCGATATCGACAGCATCGAAATTCCGGCGCAGCTGCTTGAGGTCAATATCGATATGCAGCGCGTTGAGGACGAGATGAAGGCGCTCCCGATGCGCTATGCGAAGGAAAGCACGGCCGATATTGCTGCCGAGGGCGACATTGTCCGCTGCGCAGCGGATAAGGAAAGCTACCCCGACGGCAGAACTGTTTTGCTGTTTACAGGCGTTTCTCTGCCCGGAGCGGAGGAGGCTGCCGCGGCCGCACTCGGAAAGCGCGCGGGCGATGTGCTTGAAACGAAGCTTGCAGGCAAGAGCGTTAAGCTCACCGTGAGCGAGGTCATTCGCCGCGTTCCCGTTGAGGTGAACGACGAGCTCATCGCATCTATCGGCATCGAGGGCGTCGCCACCGTCGAGGCTTACCGCGAATATCTCGTCAAGCAGGCCGAGGCCGACGCAAAGCTTGAGATGAGCAAGGCTCTCATGCGCCATATCATGGACGAGTTCCTCAACGGCAGCGAATTTGACTATGACGAAGCGGAAATGAAGGCTCAGGTCGAAAAGACCAAGGCCGAGTATGCGGCAATGGGCATGGACCCCGACGCCATGGGCGATGAGCAGATAGCCGAGTCCGTCATTTACCAGAATAAGCAGCTTTGGGCGGCGGAGGAATTCTGCAAGGCGCGCGGCATGGCTCCGTCTCAGGAGGAGGTCGAGCAGCAGGCAGACCAGTTCGCCGAGATGATGGGTCTCATGGGCGAGACCGTGCCCGAGAGAGCCGAGCTTCTTGACATGGCTCGCGGCGAGCTGTGCATCACCCCGCTGTTTGAGCACGTAAACGGCATCATCAACGAGAAGATAGGAGGCTAACATGGCAACTGTTGAACTTAAAGGCGAAGAGTGGAAGAAGTTTACCGAGGCTGAGTATGCGGTCATCGACTGCTACGGCGAGAACTGCTATGCCTGCGTGCTGCTTGCACCTATTTTCGACGCGGTGGCCGACGAGCTTGCGGGAATTTCCTTCGGCAGAATGAACGTCACCTTCAACCCCGAGGTCGCCGACCATTTCGGCATCGACGCAATGCCCACCATTTTGTATTTCAGACGCGGAGAGCTCGTTGAGCGCAGCCTCGGCAGTCTGGAGCGCGAGGAGCTGCTCGCGGAAATATCCAAGCTCCTCTACGAATAAACGGAAAAGAGAGTTGACTATGGGAAAATTCAGACTTAATGACGACCCCGCAGTCGTCGCAAAGATCAGAGCGGGCCTCAAGGAGACGGGCGGCTACTGCCCCTGCCGCAGAGAGATAAAGCCCGAGTACAAGTGCATCTGCGAAGAATTCAAGGCTCAGCTGCAGGACCCCGATTTCGAGGGCTACTGCCACTGCAAGCTGTATTACAAGGAAAAATAATAAAAGGAGAAAAACAATGAAAAAGTTAGTATCCCTCGTCCTTGCCGTCGCCGTCATGCTTTCGCTGGCAGGCTGCGGACTTTTCAGCAAGGCAGACACCGTTAAGCTCGGCGACTACACCCACAACGACCCCTCCGGCCTGAGCTATGACACGCGCCTCGTCCTCAAGAACGAAGCGTTCGGCGAGGACCTTGCCTCCCGCGCAAGCGAAGCAGCTTACCCCGACACCATGATGCTCGACGACAGCGGAATGCCCATCGGCGTTTACGACTACGACGAGACCACCGGCCTTGCAAAGGGCTGGATGTCTATGGCAGACGGCAGCTACACTGCCTTCGAGGAGGGCAAGGAGGTCGATCTCGGTATGCCCGACGAGTCGAAGATGGTCAGCTACAAGGGCAATGTTTCCATGTACTTCGTCGTTTACGGCAACAAGGACAAGGCTGTTGAGGCCGATATGTACCTGTTCCTCGGCGACAAGGAGGACAAGCAGCCCGTTATGGACGCAATGAAGGAATTCTACGGCGTTGAGCTTACCGCCGAGAGCGACACCGTCCTCAAGACCGTCATCGACGCCGACGCAATAGCGGCAGAGTTCAAGGCTCAGGCAGATCAGGGCTTCCCCGCAAGCTCCGAGGATGCGGAAAGCTACGCAAGCATTCTTAACCTCAACTACGGCGTAAAGGCCGAAGCAGGCCCGAACCCCTACAAGCCCTACGCAGAGCACAAGGACCCCAGCGACCTTGAGTTTGACCAGACCGTCGTCATGACCGGCAGCGGCAAGGCGGCTCTCGAAGCGAAGGATGCCGACAAGATCGTGTCCCAGACCGACTACCTCTATGGCAAGGACGGCAAGATGGTCGCACAGTACACCTACTATGAGTTCGCCTCCAAGGACGCAGCGGACGAGCTCAGCTCCCAGTTCATGAATGCCCAGCGCGTTTCCGACACTGTTATCCTTGTCGTGACCGAGGGTCAGGATCTTCAGGCAAGCATCCAGTCTCTGACCGGCTTCGGCATGATAAAGGACGATTCCGTCGAGGAATACGCCCACTTTATTGAGGAAAACTTCTCCTCCGCCGTCTACAAATAATCAAGCCTGACGGGTGCCATACGCCTTGGGCATATGGCATCCGTCTTTTCGCCTCTACAGGAGAAACTCTATGGATAAGACAATCGTTAACGACAAGCCGCAGCGAGACGGCTGGAAGGCGCTTTTTCGCACGATAAAGAAGCTGCGTCTGCCGTGGCTGTGGATAGCAGTCGGACTTGCGGTCAACATTTTGCTGAACAGCTTTCTGCTTGACCTGCCGAACATGACGGCGGATCTTCTGAGCGGAAATCTTTCCGGCACGACGACGACAAAGGCCATCTTTTTCTACGTCGAGGTAGGTCTATTGTCGCTTTTCGCCTTTGCCGGTCAGGCTCAGGCGCAGTCATACAGCGTGCGTAAGGCGCGCGAGTCGATATGGCGCCGTATGCTCGGCATGAAGATGGATTATTTTGACCGCCATGACCCCTCCGACCTCATGAGCGCTATAACGAACGACGCGTCGGCGGCGGTCACGAACTTCGTGAATATAATCCTCTATCTCATTCCGGATATATACTACGTCGTCGCAGCACTGCTGCGCATAAATGAGTATCACTGGATACTCGCACTTTCGTGCTTTGCGATGCTGCCGCTTAAATATCTTTACGCCCTCGTCATGGGCAAGAAGATGCAGATAGCAAGCGCGAGAGTTTATGGCAGGATAGGCGTTCTGACCGGCTACCTTGCCGACAGGATAAGCCATCTGCCGCTTATCAAGACCTACACGAACGAAAAAGCGGAGAGCGCAAACGGCGAAAAGGCAGCCGATGGGCTGTACGACGCCAACATGAAGCTCGTTAAGCTTGACAATATCTCGACCGCCATCATCGCGGTGCTCGATATTCTGCAAAAGTTCATCGTCATCGTCGTTGCGGTCATCCTGCTCCAGCGCAAGGAGATAGACATCGCCATGTGGCTTGCCTTCTTCCTGTTTGCGCAGAATCTCTTCCCGAACATGGACGAGATATTCAGCATGTGGATTAAGATCAAGGGTATGCACGGCGAGTTCCACCGCATCATCGAGATCATGGCGGGCGATACCGAAAGCGGCGAGGGAGAGCAATTCCCCGCAGAGGGCGACATCAGATTTGAAAACGTCACCTTCTCCTATCCCGACACCGACAGCCCCGCGATAGAAAACGCGAGCTTCACCGTGCCGCGCGGCTCGGCGCTTGCGATAGTGGGTCTGTGCGGCAGCGGCAAGACCACCTCCATCAGCCTGCTCGAGCGCTTTTACACGCCCGATGAGGGTCATGTTTACATAGGCGACACGGATGTGAGCGAGCTGTCGCTGCATGATTTCCGCAGCCGCCTTGCCTATGTGCAGCAGGGCGCGGACGTGTTCAGCGGCAATCTGCGCGAGGCGCTCACCTACGGTATAAGCCGCGAGGTCAGCGACGAGGAGATATTCGCAGCCGCCGAAAAGACCGGCTTCTCCGAGTATCTTGCGCTGTGCGGCAACGACCTTTCGACGGAGGTCGCCGCGGGCGGACAGTCCATGTCCGGCGGACAGGGCCAGCGCCTCGTGCTGACTCGTGAGGTGCTGCGCGGCGGCGATATTATCCTCATGGACGAGCCGACGAGCGCCCTTGACGTGCGTGTGTCGGCGAAGATCCAGGACACCATCGACGAGCTCTTCGCCGGCAAAACGCGCATACTCATAACCCACGATCTTGATTATGCCCGCCGCTACGACAGGATAATAGTCATGGAAAACGGCCGCATAGTCGGCGACGGCAGCCACGAGAGCCTGCTGCGCGACTGTGAGACCTACCGCGCAATGAATGCCCACGCGGGAGAGGAGGCGGCGATATGAAAAAGTTCTCTAAATATTTCGCCTCGCTGCGCGGGGTGAAGCTGCCTTGGGTGCTCATCGTTCTGAGCCTCATATTCTCCGCCGCTATGATGAACGCGGAGCTTCAGGCGGCGACTCTGACCGCGGGAATAATCGACACCAGCCAAAACGCCATCGACTCGAAGCTGCTGACTAACTTCATCGTCGTCACGGCGCTTGCGGCACTGTTCAGGATCTGCGAATACTATTTCACCCGCCGCATGGAGGAGACCATAAGCCTTCGCGTGCGCTGCAAGCTGTGGAATAAGATAATGCACCTGCCGACGAAGTACTACGACGAGGACAACGGAAACGAGCTTGTCAGCCGTGTCACCACCGACGCCGCCGCGCCCGCCACGCTGTTTTCGATGATAGTATCCTTCACCGTCTGCGTTTACACGGTCATAAAGGGCTTCATTCAGCTTTTTGATTACAACACGCTTCTTGCAAGCTGGTCGCTGCTCATTATCCCCATGACCGCCGTCATCTGCCTTATCTACGGCAAGCTCACCTATAAGCTCGGCGTTTACACCACCGTCACCATGGCGGGCAGCCTCGGCTACCTTGCCGAGCGCGTGAGATCGTTCCGGCTTATAAAGAGCGCGGTCGCGGAGAAGGTCGAGTCCGAGAAGGGCAGCGGCAACTTTAAGCGTATGTACGTTGCCGATTTCCTCAACTGGATCATCGTCGCCGGCTATCAGCTCGCCGCGAGCCTGTTCTCGATCCTCTTCATCGTAGTTGTTTTCGTCATCGGCGGTCAGCTCATGCAGAAGGGCGAGCTTACCATCGGTGACCTCACGAGCTTTTACATGATCTGCGGCATCGTCGGCATACAGCTCATGCAGTTTTTCATGAACGTCGGCTCCGTGTCCGGAACCTTCGGCACGATGCAGAAGATAAACAAGGTCAGCGACTGCGAGGCCGAGAGCGAGGACGGCAGACCCGTGCCTCAGCTTTGCGCTGACATAGTTTTCGACAAGGTCAGCTTCGGCTATTTTGAAGACAACGACGTTTTAAAGGACGTTTCCGTCACCATTCCCGCCGGAAAGGTCACCGCCATAGTCGGCGGCAACGGAGCGGGAAAATCCACGATGTTCAAGCTCATTACGCGCCTGTATGAGCCCAAGAGCGGCGAAATTCGCTTTAACGGCGAAAATGCCGCGGAGTATGAGCTCGGCTCATGGCGCGGCCGCTTCGCCTATGTTTTCCAGCGCGACGGACTCATCGGAGGCACCGTGCGGGATAACATCATCTACGGACTTGAGCGCGAGGTGAGCGAGGAAGAGATAATTGCCGCGGCAAAGAGTGCCAACTGTTATGACTTCATCATGGAAAAGCCCGCGGGCTTTGACGAGGACGTGGGCCTGGGCGGTTCGAACTTCTCGGGCGGTCAGGGTCAGTGCATCTGCATAGCGCGCGCCATGCTGCGCAATGCCGATATCCTGCTGCTTGACGAGGCAACGAGTAACCTCGACGTTACGAGCACCGCTCTCGTGTCCGAGGCGATGGATAATCTCATGAAAAACCGCACGACCGTCATGATCGCGCACAGCTTCGCCGCGACGAAAAACGCAGACTACGTCATCGTCATGCGCGAGGGCACGGTCGAGGCCGCCGGCACTCCCGACGAGCTTGAAAAAACCAACGAGTACTACAAGCTTTTCAGCAAGTCCCTGTAAAGCAAAAGCGAGGATAGCAATGATAACTGAAAAGATAAAACTCACCGAGCTTGAGCCGGGCGGCATCGTATCCGGCTTCGAGCTGGAAAAGAAGGAATACGTTGAGGCGAAGAAGGCGACGCTGTACACCCTGCGGCATAGAAAATGCGGCGCGCAGCTTCTGTATTTCGACAGAGCGGATCTGAACAAGACCTTTGCCGTTTCGTTCAAGACCCTGCCGGAGAACGACACCGGCGTTTTCCACATCCTCGAGCACAGCGTGCTCAACGGCTCGAAGAAGTACCCCGTCAAGGAGCCCTTCGTGTCGCTGCTCCAGAGCTCCATGCAGACGTTTCTGAACGCCTACACCTTCGGCGACAAGACCATGTTCCCGGTCTCCAGCCGCAACGAGC
Source organism: uncultured Eubacteriales bacterium (assembly GCA_900556535.1). Taxonomy (GTDB): domain Bacteria; phylum Bacillota; class Clostridia; order Oscillospirales; family Oscillospiraceae; genus F23-B02. The sequence goes on from USPI01000011.1 coordinate 6,643, forward strand.
AGGATCTTTTTAACCTCATGAGAGTGTATCTCGACGCGGTGTTCTGTCCGAGCATCTACGAAAAGCCCGAGATATTCATGCAGGAGGGCTGGCACTACGAGTTTGACCCCGAATCGGGCGAGGTGAGCTACAACGGCGTCGTTTTCAGCGAGATGAAGGGCGCGTATTCCGATGTTGAGCGTCTTATGGGCGATGCCGCCGATGAGCTCATGTTCCCCGACACCTGCTACGGCTTCTCCTCCGGCGGTCGCCCTCTGAGCATACCCGACCTGAGCTATGAGCAGTTTATAAATACCCACAAGCGCTTTTACCATCCCACGAATGCCCGCTTCTTCCTCGACGGACATATGGATATCGACAGCGTTCTGGAGTACATAGACGGCGAGTACCTGTGCAAGTACGACTACTGCGAGCCCGACTTCGATTTTGCCGTGCAGAAGCCCTATGTCGGCTGCAAAAACGTCTGGTTTGCGCCGACGCAGCCCGGCGACGAGCACGCGCATATGTCGATAAGCAAGATCCTCTGCTCGTATGACGAGATAGAAAAGGTCTATGCCGCGAAGATACTCGCAGACTACCTCACCGGCTCCAACGAGGCTCCGCTCAAGCGCGATATCCTCGAATCGGGGCTTGCGCAGGACGTGGGCATGGAGGTCAGTGACGGCATATTCCAGCCGACCGTGTCGCTTGTCGTGCTCAACACCTTCATGGAAAACTACAGGACCATCCGCAGCCGCGTTCCGGAGCTTGCAAAGCAGCTTGCAAAGGACGGGCTTGACCGCTCGGCTCTGCGCGCAAGCATAGAGCGCTTTGCCTTCAGCTGCCGCGAGGTCACCGAGCCCTACGGCGTCGAGCTTGCGATAAGAGCTCTCGACGGCTGGCTCTACGGCGGCGACCCGCTGCTGTATATAGACAACGCATGGGTGTTCGACTCCCTGCGCGAAAAGCTCGACGGCCGCTATTTTGAGGAGCTGCTGCTTGAGATATTTGCCGACAGCGGCGATAAGTGCTATGTCCACGCGACCCCCTCGGACAGAAAGCTTGAGGACGATGCGTGGCGCGAGAGCGAGAAGATAAAGGCAGCGACCTCCGGCTGGACGGAGTCCGACCGAGAGGAAATGATGCTTGCCGTTAAGAAAATGCAGCAGTGGCAGCAGAGCCAGGACGATGAGCAGGCGCTCTCGACGCTGCCCACGCTCGACCTTGCGGACGTTGCACGCGATGTTGAGCCTGTCAAGACGGAGGAGCTTCGTATTGCAGACCGCCCCGCGCTCAAGATAGGTGCCAACACCGACGGCATCGTCTACCTTGACCTGTATTTTGACATTTCCGACTTTAGCTGCGAGCAGCTTCGCCTCGTGAACGTGCTCACCTCCTGCCTCGGCGAGCTGCGCACGGAAAACCTCGGCGCGCTTGAGCTGCAAAATAAGATCAAAGCCACTCTCGGCGGCATAGGCGCAAGGGTGGACCTCATATCGCGCGAGGGCGAGCTCAATAAGTGCGCTCCGCAGCTTCTCGTTTCCGCGAGTATGCTGCGCGAGAACGTGCCCGCCGCGATGGAGCTTATCTCCGAGCTTCTGCAAAACACCTGCTGGAGCGAGACGGATAAGATAGGCGAGATAATAAAGCAGACCGACTACTTCCTCAAGCAGTCGCTCATGGGCAACGGCCACAGCTTCGCCGTCACGAAGGCGCTGTCGGCGTTCTCCGCGGAGGCCGCGCTGCGCGAGGCGCTTGAGGGCGAGAGCTTTGCACAGTGGTTTGCGTCCCTTGCCGAAGCGGACGGCGAGCGCCTTGCACTTCTCGGCGAGGAGCTTGCGCAGCTTGCAAAGCGTGCGTTTTGCGCAAACAGGCTCTTTATCGGCTTCGGCGGCGAGCCGGAGTGCGGGGCGCTGGAGCGCTTTGTGCGCTCCCTGCCCGAACGTGCCGTCGGCGAGGCGGCAAATGCTCCGGCAGGCGTGTCGGGCGACTGCGCGGTCGAAATTCCCGCGGACGTCGGCTTCAGCGCCCTCGGCGGCAACCTCTATGCCCTCGGCGGAAAATTCTCCGGCGCATGGTCGGTGCTGTCGTCGCTGATGACCTTCGGCTACCTCTGGGGCGCGGTGCGCGTTCAGGGCGGAGCCTACGGCACGGGCATGAGCGTTCGCGCAAACGGCGACGTTTTCTGCTACTCCTACCGCGACCCGAACCTGCCCAACTCCGAGGGCGCCTTTGACGCTCTGCCGGAGGTGCTCGACGAAATGCTTGCCTCGGGAATGCCGCTTGACGATATCATCATCGGTACCGTCAACACGACAGACCCGCTGCTTGACCCCGCCGGAGTGTGCGAGCTCAGCTGCCGCCGCTTCCTCAAGGGCACGCGCGCGCAGGACATCACAAAGCTGCGCCATGAGATACTCGACACCACCGCCGACGACCTCAGAGCGCTCATCCCGACACTGCGCGAATATGTCGAAAACGGCGTCTTCTGCGCCATCGGCAGCCCCGCCGCAGTCGAGTTTGTGAAGAATTAAAGGGCGGCTGAAAAAAAGACTTGAAGATTTGCCTTTCGGGAGTTAAACTATCCGTATAACAAAAAACGGAGGAGCATTGCCTTGGAACTGAAATGGATGGGAAGATACCGCGAGCTTGTAAGAGCGCTCATTTATTATTCAAACAGCTCCAACAGGGGAATGTTCAAGAATACGCTTAATCCCGTAAACGGCATCGCGCTTTCAAAGCCGGAGTATCAGATACTCGAATATCTGTGCGAGTTTGAAAACGAGAACAAGATAATGACCGACATTGCGCATGACTTGGGAATAATTCCGAGCATCGTGACAAAGTCAACGAAAAATCTCGTCGCCAATGGCTTTGCCGAGCGCTACCATATTTCCGGCAACAGAAAAAACATCGTCCTCAAGCCTACTCAGGCAGGACGGGAAATGTATATCCGGTGCTGCACAAAAGACGTCGAAAAGCTGTTTATACCGTTTTTCAAGGCGCTTGAGGGCTTCACCGACGAACAGCTCAAGACCGTCGAGAACGCGATATACGCCCTCGGTGCAGACTGGGGAGAGCTTTCCGATCAGCTTCTCGAAAAGCTGGACTGACACGGGTAAAAGGACGCACCGCCGCAGATAATACTCTGCGGCGGTGTATTTTTTGTACAGAAAAGACAATTTGGAATTAAAAACTTCGTATAAAAAGATAATTGTTCATTTATGAATAATATGTTATCATCGTCTCATCCGAATTCAACGGACAGATATAAATACAGAAAGGACGAATCCCATGAAAAAGCGCACGAAGATACTTCTTGCGGTCGCTCTGTGCCTGTGCCTTGTAAGCTCGATATTTGCATCCCTGTTTCAGTCATCGTTTAACACCGTGACGGTCAAGGACATGAATGTTGTCGTAGCCGCGGGCAAATCCGTAAATGCGCAGATATACATCCCCAAGAACGCAAGTCCCGAAAATAAAGTCCCCCTTGTCGTTGTCTCCCACGGCAGCTATAACAACCTCGATCATCAGGATCAGAATATGATCGAGCTCTCCCGCCGCGGCTTTGCGGTCATTTCGATTGACGAGTATAACCACGGCTCGTCCGACATGGAGGTGGCGGACGCGAGCATTTTCGCATCGCAGGCAATGCGCCAGATAATCGACTACGCCTGCGCATCCTACACCTTTATTGACACTGATAAGATCGGCGTTGCGGGCCATTCCATGGGCGGCATTATCTCCAATGCTACCGTTGCGTATTATTTTGCACAGGAGGCGCTCGGGCTCGGCGAAAATAAGGTATCCGCCGTGCTTGATGTCGGCTACGATCCTCAGCTTGAGCCCTATGAGATCGAGGGCGTTGACGAGCCGGTCGACCTTGCGATCGACTGGGGCGTTGTATGCGCAAAGTACGACGAATGGTTCTTCAAGGGCGACACCGGAAATCCGGCAGACTACCTGACGAGCACCAGCGCCAAGACCTTCGTCAATCAGCTTGACGGAGTTGACGTCGCCGATGAGGTCGAAAACCACAAGATCTACACCGGTACCATTAACGGCGAGGAGTACATCCGCGTCATAAACCAGAATAACGAGATCCATCCCCTGAACCACTTCTCAAAGGCGAGCTGCGCAAGCGAGATAGAGTTTTTCTATGCATCGTTCGGCGTGCCCTCGGGTTACGAGAAGATAGATCCCTCCGAACAGATATGGCAGTATAAGGAGCTGTTCAATCTTGTCGGCCTGATCGGCATTTTCCTGTTCCTGTTCCCGTTTGCATCCATGCTTATCCACGGCACGAGCTTCTTCGGCGAGCTTGCCAAGGCGGAGCCCGCCGCGGCGCCGGCGCTCACGACCGGAAAGAGAAAGGCTGCATATTGGATAACCTATGCGATAAACCTCGTCATTCCGGCGCTGCTCGTTATTCCGGTCATGTTTAAGTGGATAGGCAAGGAAATATCCGTGCCCTACACCTTCAATAAGTGGTTCGGTGAGCCGAACACGAATGAGCTGGCGGTCTGGACGCTTGTCGTTGCGGTTGCGATGCTCGCCGTGTTCCTTATCTCCTGGGCGCTTACGAAGGATAAGTCGCAGAAGGGCATTCCCGAATGCTGGGGGCTCAAGGGAGGCGTGCGCGTAATTTGGAAGAGCTTCCTGCTCGCTCTTGCGACCGTCACTGCGGCGTATGTGATACTGTTCTTCTCTGACCTTGTTTTCAATGTTGACTATCGCATTTGGGTCATTGACATGCGTGTGTTCAACGTTCAGAAGGTTGTCTATGCTCTGGCATATTTCCCCGCGTTTGCGATTTTCTATCTTGTAAACTCCATGCTCGTCAACGGCGGCAACAGAGTCGAGGGTATGCCCTCGTGGCTGGTCACGCTGATAAGCTGTGTCAGCAACATCGCGGGTATTGCGACGCTTATCATCATCCAGTACGCAACGCTTATTTCCGGCGGCGTTTTCACCTTCAATTCAATGCGCATCGTAAACCTCTTCCCGCTGATATTCCTCATTCCCATCGGCACGATCATAAGCCGCCGCTTCTACAAGGAGACCGGCAGCATCTATGCAGGCTCGTTTGCGATCGCCATGCTCTACACCATGATGACCGTCGCAAATACCATGTTCCTTGCCTCCGTGCTCGGGTAATGGTAAAGGCCGGCTGAGATAAAAAATACACGGCTTTGAGCGGCTCTTTTCCGCCCATGCTTCATAAAAAATCTCGGTAATACACAAAGTATTACCGAGATTTTGTTATTTTGCTCGGAATACTATTATCACAGCTCGGCGGATTTGTGTACGCCCGTGACGGAGAATTCTACCCATTCCGCAACGTTTGTCGCGTGGTCTCCGATGCGCTCGAAATACTTTGCTATCATGAGCAGGTCGAGCGCGTACTCGGCGTCGCCGCTGCCGGAGCGTATCATGTCGATAAGCGCGCTTTTGACGCTCAGAAAGCAGTTGTCAACGATGTCGTCGTGCTCGATGACGCTCCTTGCAAGGCTCAGATCGCGCTTGTTATACGCCTCGATGCTGTCCGTCACCATGCCTATCGCCTCCTCCGCCATCGGCTTCATCGCGCCGCACTCGCTGCCGGTCCTGCCGCCGAGATGCGGGATTATCTCCGCAATGTCCGACGCCTGATCGCCGATGCGCTCAAGGTCCGTTATCATCTTCAGCGCTGCCGAAATTTGCCGCAGGTCACGCGCCACGGGCTGCTGCTGGAGCAGAAGCCGCAGGCACAGCGTTTCTATATCGCGCTCGTATCGGTCAATTTCAAGATCAAGCGGCGCGAGCCTTCCGGCAAGCTTCGCGTCGCCCGTGAGCAGCGCCCTTGCCGAGTTTGCGATGGCCTCCTCGCACATTGCGCCCATGAGTGTGAGCTTTTCGCCCAGCTCCCTGAGCTGACTGTCGAATTTGCTTCTCATCAGCCGAACCTCCCCGTTATGTAGTCTTCGGTGCGCTTGTCCGACGGCACGGAGAAGAGCTTTTCGGTGTCGTCGTATTCGATAAGGTCGCCCAGCAGAAAAAACGCGGTGCGGTCGGAAATTCGCAGCGCCTGCTGCATATTGTGGGTGACGATGACGATGGTGTAGTTTTCCTTGAGCTGCGTGGCAAGCTCCTCTATCTTCGAGGTGGAGATGGGGTCGAGCGCACTCGTGGGCTCGTCCATGAGCAGCACGTCCGGCTCGACCGCGAGAGCGCGTGCGATGCAAAGGCGCTGCTGCTGCCCGCCCGAAAGTCCGAGCGCGGATTTTTTGAGCCTGTCCTTCACCTCGTCCCAAATTGCCGCGCCGCGCAGAGAGCGCTCGACTATCTCGTCAAGCTCCGCTCTTTTGCGCACTCCGTGGGTGCGCGGGCCGTAGGCGACGTTGTCGTAGATGCTCATGGGGAAGGGGTTGGGTTTTTGAAAAACCATGCCGATGCTCCGCCTGAGCTCGCTCACGTCCGTGCCGGGCGCGTAGATGTTCTTGCCGCGGTACTCGACCGTGCCCTCTATTTTCACGCCGGGAATGAGGTCGTTCATGCGGTCGAGCGTCTTTAAAAAGGTCGATTTGCCGCAGCCGGAGGGCCCGATGAGCGCGGTTATGCTCTTTTCGGGGATCTCCATGCTTATGCTATTAAGCGCCTGCGCCTGCCCGTACCACAGGCACAGGTCTTTTACGCTTATGATGCTGCTCATATGCTTCTCCTCTTCCGATAATGCCGCCCGATGAGTGTGGCGGCGAGATTGATGATGACCGTCAGCGCCATGAGAATGGCGGCGATGGCAAAGGCGATGCCGAATTCGCCCCGCTCCTTGGCGTAGACGTAAAGCGCGACCGTGAGAGTCGCACCCGCGCCGGACAGGCCGTCCGCGAACAGGTTATAGATGTTGTGCGCAAAGCCCGCGGTGAACAGCAGCGCCGCCGATTCGCCGAGGATGCGCCCCACGGCGAGGATGCAGCCGGTTATGATGCCGTCCACGCAGCCGGGGAACACGACGGTGCGTATAACGCGCCACTTGCCCGCGCCGAGCCCGAACGCACCCTCGCGCAGGCTCTGCGGAACGGTCTTGAGGCTCTCCTGCGTCGTGCGCATGACCGTCGGCAGGTTCATGATGACAAGCGTCATCGCGCCTGCCTTCAGCGAGGTCTGAAAGCCGAGAAGCTCGCAGAATAATAACATTCCGACGAGGCCGTAGATGATGCTTGGTATGCCAGAGAGCGTTTCGGCGGCGTATTCGATGGCGGCGACGATGCGGTGATTTTTCGCATACTCCGTGAGGTAGATTGCAGCTCCCACGCCCAGCGGCAGCACCCACAGGAGCGTGCCGAGGACAATGTAGAGCGTGTTCAGTATATCCGGCAGTATGCCTATTTTGTCGTTGAGATAGCTCGGCTTTGTCGAAAGCAGCTCCCAGGTTATGCTCGGTATGCCCTTTGCGAGCACGTAGATTATGAGAAATGCCACAAGCGCTGCCGTGAATGCCGCGCAGATGAGCGCAAGCCCCTTCATGACGATGCCGTAGGCTCTGCGGTGCAACCTTACAATATTCTTATCCATTCGACTTATCCCTCTTCAGCAGGAAATTGAGCGTCGCGTTAATGAGCATGATAAACAGAAACAGCACCAGCGCAATGGAGAACAGCGCCTGACGCTGAAGCCCTGCGGAATAGCTCATTTCGCTGGCAACGGCTGTCGTGAGAAATCTCACGCTCTGGAAAAGCTCCGGCATATTCGGCACGTTTCCCGATACCATCATGACCGCCATCGCCTCGCCTATGGCTCTGCCCACGCCGAGCACGACCGCCGCCGCGATGCCGCTTTTGGCAGCAGGAACGGACACACGAAAATAGGTCTCCGTCGGAGTTGCGCCGAGGGCGAGCGATGCGTCCTCGTACTCTCTCGGCACGGCTTCGAGCGAGGTCATCGAGACCTTGATGACAGACGGCAGTATCATGATCGCAAGGACGATTATCGCAGCGAGAAGGCTCGCGCCGTCGGGCACGTTAAAGACACGGCGTATGCCCGGAACGAGCACCATCATGCCCACAAGACCGTACACGACCGAGGGTATGCCCGCAAGCAGCGACACCGCCTCGACCACGACGTTTTTGATCTTCGCGGGCGCCATTTTCGCAAGATAGACCGACGCCATGAAGCCCACGGGCACGCCGAGCAGTATTGCTCCCGCGGTGCCGTAAATGCTTGTGAGGATAAACGGCAGTATGCCGTAGCTCGGCTCTGCCGCCGTGGAAGCCCACTTTCTGCCGAAAAGAAAGTCCGTGAGCCCTATCTTGCCGATGGCGGGTATACCGGAGACAATGAGGTAGACCGTTATCATGAGCACCGCCGCGACGGTCACAAGTCCGAGTATTAAAAATACGCCGTGAACAGCGTTTTCGATAAGCTTTTTCGTTTGTGTTTTCATAAATTTTAATACGGCGGCTCCTCCTGAGAAGAGCCGCCTCTTTCGCTGCAAAAACTTACTTTACGATGGGAACGGCGCCGGCTGCGGAGATTATCTCGGCTGCATCCTTGCTCGTTGCGTAGTCGAAGAACAGCTGTGCTGCCGCGGATAGCTCGACTCCGTCCTTGGTCACGAGGACGAAGGGGCGCTGCACTGCGTAGGTGCCGTCGGAAACGGTCGCTTCCGTGGGGGCTACACCGCCGACGGAGAGTGCCTTGACGCTGTCCTTGACGGAGGCCAGGGATGCGTAGCCGATGGCGTTGGGGTTGCCGGCAACGGTGGTGATGACGTCGCCCGTGCTGGTCAGCTCCTGACGATACTTGCAGGAGTCCTTGGTGCCGGTGATGCTCTCAAAGCCGTCGCGGGTGCCGGAGCCTGCCTCGCGTCCGATGAGGACGATCTCGGCATCGTCGCCGCCGACTTCCTTCCAGTTGGTGATCTGACCCGTATAGATCTTTGCGATCTGCTCAAGAGTGAGGTCGGAGATCTTGTTTTCGGGGTTAACTATGATGGCGATGCCGTCAAGCGCGAGGACGGTCTCCTTCAGTCCGCTTGCCTTCTCGTCGTCCTTCAGGGCGCGGGAGGAAAGACCGATGTCGCAGCGGCCTTCGCTGACTGCGGTGATGCCGGAGCCGGAGCCGGTCGGGTTGTAGCCGACGGAGATGCCCTTGTTCTTTGCCTGGAATGACTCGCCCAGCGACATGATGACCTTTTCCATGGAGGTCGAGCCGTCGGTGCTCACGGTGCCGGTGACCTCGGTCTTGCTGTCGTTTGCCTTGTCGTTACTGTCATTAGTCTTACCGCAGGCGGCGAAAAGCGAGAGCGCCATAAGTGCCGCGAGGGTGATGCTGATAAGCTTTTTCATTTAAAAGCTCCTTTCGTTATCATAGATTTCCTTGGTACAGCTAAAATATTAGCCCCCCTTTATCAAATCCGAAAGCGACCTTTTGTAAAAAGAATTTAAAGCGCGCGGCGGCACGGCAAAAGCCGCGACGGATTGACAATCACGCGCGGCAGTTATATTATTATAAAGTTATGATT
>USPI01000012.1 GCA_900556535.1 uncultured Eubacteriales bacterium
CGTGTTCTCGCAGGTAGTTGATCGTCTGCGCCATCTGCTTGAGGTTGCGGACTTTCGCTGTCGTTTTGTTCATGGTGCCACAGTGCGGGGGCGTGGGATTATAACACTCTCATCGCAAATATTCAGGCGTATCTTGCGCAAAACGGACAGTGGGACCCCAAGGGCGAAAACTCCTTTGCACCGGCCCTGTGCAACCGCATCGACCGCAACACCGGCGGCATAGTCATCGCCGCCAAAAACGCCGAGGCGCTGAGAATATTAAACGACAAGATACGCGACAGGGAGATAGAAAAATACTACCTGTGCGCCGTTCAGGGCAGGCCGCGCATACCCCAAGGCCGGCTTGAAAACTATCTTTTCAAGGACGCCGCGAAAAATCAGGTCTACGTCAGAAACCGCCCCGAGCCGGGAGCCAAGACCGCGATAACGGAGTATAGGCTCATTAGATCCGCGGGCGCGCTGTCGCTCATGGAGTGCCGTCTTCTCACCGGCAGGACGCATCAGATCCGCGCACAGATGGCGGCGGCGGGTATGCCGCTTCTGGGCGACGGCAAGTACGGCAGCGAGCGCTTCAACAAGAATTTCGGCGAAAAGGGACAGGCGCTTTATTCGTATAAGCTGGAGTTTTCCTTCCCGACGGACGCGGGCATTCTGGAGTATCTGCGAGGCAAGGTGTTCACCGTCGAAAGCGTTGATTTTGCGGAAAAATACTTTAACGTCACCTGTCTTGACGGTATTTGAAAAAATGAAGTAAAAAATTCACGAAAGCTGTTGACTTTGCGGGGTTTTTTATGTATATTGTTGAGCGATGCAAAGGACAGTCCGGACGCAGTTTCGGAGCTGTCCTTTTTTATCGCCCAAAAAAATATTTATAGAAATGGGGGAGGATAAATGTCCAAAGAACTCATTCGCCTTGTGAATTGTCAAATGGCGTTTGACGACGAGATCGTTTTAGACGATATTAACCTGTATTTCAATGATAAGGAATTCCTCACGCTGTTGGGTCCCTCCGGCTGCGGCAAAACCACCACGCTCAGGATCATCGGCGGTTTTATCAAGCCCACCGGTGGCGACGTCATTTTTGACGGCGAGAGGATAAATGATGTCCCGCCTCACAAGAGAAAGGTAAACACCGTGTTTCAGAAGTATGCGCTCTTCCCGCATCTGGACGTTTATGAAAACGTGGCCTTCGGTCTGCGTCTTTCGAAGCTGCCCGAGCAGGAGATCGACGAGCGCGTCACGGAGATGCTTGAGATCGTCAGTCTGAAGGGCTTTGAGAACCGCAAGGTCTCGCAGCTTTCCGGCGGTCAGCAGCAGCGTGTTGCCATTGCCAGAGCGCTTGTTAACAGACCCAAGGTGCTGCTTCTTGACGAGCCTCTCGGCGCGCTTGACCTGCGTCTGAGAAAAGATATGCAGAACGAGCTCAAGCGTATTCAGCAGGCGATGGGCATTACTTTTATATATGTAACCCATGACCAGGAGGAGGCGCTGTCCATGTCCGACACCGTCGTTGTCATGGATAAGGGCCGCATCCAGCAGATAGGCACGCCCGAGGATATTTACAACGAGCCGAAAAACGCCTTCGTCGCGGACTTCATAGGCGAAAGCAATATCCTTGACGGCGTCATGCTCGAGGACAGGCTCGTCAAATTCTTCGGCAGGAGATTTAAGTGCGTTGACTTCGGCTTTGAAAAAAACGAGCCGGTCGACGTCGTCATCCGTCCGGAGGATATCGACATCGTCGCGCCCGACGACGGTCACCTTTGCGGCACCGTCACCTCCGTCACCTTCAAGGGCGTACACTATGACACCATAGTTGACTTCAAGGGCTTCAAATGGCTCATTCAGACCACGGATTTCTACGACGTAGGCTCATATATCGGCATTCGCCTTGAGCCGGAGGATATCCACATCATGCACAAGAGCGAGTACTCCGGTCAGTTCGGCGACTACAGCTCTTACTCCGCCGAATACGACGAGATGGACGACCCCGACCTCTATCCGGACGACGCCGAAGAGAGCGAGGAGCCTGCGGAGGGCGGCGAAAATGAAGAATAACAAAGCCCTTGCCGCGCCCTATCTCGTGTGGATGGCGCTGTTCACGATAGTGCCGCTTGCAATAGTTGCGTACTATGCCTTCACGGACGCCGCCACGGGCGAGTTCACCCTTGCCAATATCGCAAACCTCGGCAATTATATGCCCATTCTCATAAAGAGCATCTGGCTTGCGCTCATATCCTCGCTCATTTGCATCATCATCGGTTACCCCGTTGCGTACTACATCGCAAACTGCGGGGAAACGACGCAGAGATTTCTCTATATGCTCGTTATGCTGCCCATGTGCATAAGCTTTCTTCTGCGCACCCTCGCGTGGGTCGCGCTCACGGAGGATACCGGCATTATAAATAACTTCGTTACGAGCCTCGGGCTTCAGCCCCTGCCGCTTATCCGCAATAACGGCGCGGTGGTGCTCGGCATGGTGTATAACTACCTGCCGTATATGATAATGCCGCTTTACACCGTCATCATGAAGATAGACCGCCGCCTCGTAGAGGCCGCGCAGGATCTCGGCTGCAACGGCGTTAACGTGTTCAGGCGCGTTATCCTGCCCCTGTCCGCGCCCGGCATAATCTCGGGCTTTACGATGGTGTTCGTCCCCGCCGTGTCAACGTTTTATATTTCCCAGAAGCTCGGCTCGTCCGGTACGACGCTCATCGGCGACGTTATCGAGAGCCAGTTCAAGACCGCTTATAACCCCAACCTCGGCGCAGCCATCAGCCTCATTCTGATGGTGATGATTTTCATCTGCATCGGAGTTATGAACCGCTTCGGCGATGAGGAAGAGGAGGTCTTGACGCTGTGAAAAGATTCAACAAGGTGTTCACTGTCATAGTCCTGCTGTTTCTCTATATCCCGATGATAGTTCTCGCCGTCGGCTCGTTTAACAGCGGCATGGACATCGCCGTGTTCAAGGGCTTTACGCTCAATAACTACGCAGAGCTTTTCCGCGACGGAGTGCTGCTCCCGCTGCTTCTCAACTCCGTCATCGTTGCGGTCTTGTCCTCGATATTTGCGACCATCCTCGGCACCGCCGCCGCCTTGGGCATCCATTCGATGGGGCCGCGGCTTCGCAGCTTCACGATGGGCGTCACGAATATCCCGCTGACAAACCCCGAGATAGTCACCGGCGTTTCGCTCGCGCTGCTGTTCGCGTTCGTCGGAACGGTGATGAAAATAAACAACATTCTCGGCTTTGCGACGCTGCTTATCGCGCATATCACCTTTAACCTGCCGTACGTCATCCTCTCCGTCATGCCCAAGCTGCGCCAGATGGATCCCAACCTGCGTGAGGCGGCGATGGACCTCGGCTGCACGCCGTGGCAGGCGTTTTACAAGGTCGTTATCCATGAGATAACGCCGGGCATCGTTTCGGGCGCTCTCATGGCGTTCACGATGAGCCTTGACGATTTCGTCATCAGCTATTTCGTCTACGGCCCGCGCTTCGTGACGCTTCCGGTCGAAATTTATAACTACACCAAAAAGCCCCTCCAGCCGAAGATCTACGCACTGTTCACGCTGCTGTTTGCCGCGATACTCCTCGTGATGGTGCTCATGAATCTCCTGCAGGAGCGCGATGCAAAGCGAACCAAGGAAAACCGCAGGGCTTTCCGCCGCGGAAAGCAGGTGAGCGCATGAAAAAAGTGCTTTCTTTGCTGATGTGCGTGCTGGTTTTCGCAGGTATCCTGCCCGTGCGGGCGAATGCCGAGGAAGTGACCATAAACGTCTATAACTGGGGTCAGTATATCTCCGACGGCACGGACGGATATATTGATGTCAATAAGGCGTTCACCGAAAGAACCGGCATCAAGGTCAATTACATGACCTTCGACTCCAACGAAACGATGTACACGAAGCTCAAGACCGGCGGCAGCAGCTACGATGTCATCATTCCCTCAGACTACATGGTAGCGCGCCTGATCGGCGAGGATATGCTCGAGGAGCTTGACTTTGCGAATATCCCCAACTACGCGCTCGTTGACGAGGCATATAAAAACACCTCCTACGACCCGGAGAACAAATACTCCGTGCCGTATACCTGGGGCACCGTCGGCATCATCTACAACAAAAAGTACGTTTCAGAGTCCGACCTCGGCTCGTGGGATCTGCTGTGGAACGATAAGTGTTCCGGCAAGATCCTCATGTTCGATAACCCCCGCGACGCCTTTGCCATATCTCAGCTTCTGCTGGGCATCGACATAAACAGCGAGGATCAGGACGAGCTGCGCTCGGCAGCGTATAAGCTCATTGAGCAGAAGCCCCTCGTGCAGGGCTACGTCATGGATCAGATATTCAGCAAGATGGAGCGCGAGGAGGCGTGGATAGCGCCGTATTATGCCGGCGACTATCTCCTCATGCAGCAGGAAAACCCCGACCTCGGCTTCTATTTCCCCAAGGAGGGCTTCAACCTCTTCATTGACGCCATATGCATCCCCAAGGGCTGCCAGAACAAGGCCGCTGCCGAGGCGTATATAAACTTCCTGTGCGACCCCGAAATCTCGGGCGAAAACCTCGATTACCTCGGCTACTCCACGCCCATATCCGAGGCAAAGCAGTATATGGACCCCGAAACGGCGGAAAGCGAGATAGCCTATCCCACGAAGGAGACGCTCGCAAACGGCAAGGCGTTTATTAACCTCTCGGAGGAAACGAGCCGCTTCACCGATTCACTGTGGCTTCAGGTCAAGACGCAGGGCGGCGTTGATACCTACGCCATCGTGTGTATGTGCGCGGTCGTCGTGCTGCTTGCGGCGTATTTTGTCATTCATAACGTGCGCAAGAGAAAACGCATAGCAAACCGCTGCAAAAAGTGGAAAACTTAAAATGAAATAAGAAGCTCCCCTAATGGGGGAGCTTCTTGTTGTGTAACGGCGAAAAAGCTGATATAATAAAATGATTGGGTGCTCCGTTCGGTGCGGCAATGCCGCCGAACAAGGAATTTGGTGAAAATCCAAAGCAGTCCCGCTGCCGTAAACGGTGACGAGGGTGCAAAATGCCACTGTGAAAACGGGAAGGCGCGTCCGAGGATGAACCGTAAGCCGGAAGACTTGCCGAAGTGCGGGTACCCGAAATAATTAACGGAGGTGAGATATATGCGCGAGGACGCATTGATGCTCAACATCACCTACGAGTAGTGAATTTAACGATAACAAATTAAAAATACTATTTGGAGGTCAATATGAAAAAAAGATCACTGAGCCTTCTTCTGGCTCTTATCATGGTGCTGAGCCTTATGCTGCCCGGCGCCGCGGCATTTGCCGATACCACCGACACTAAAACTCCCGTGAGCACCGAGGCCACGGAGGTCAAATGGGCTCTCAGCTTCGGCAGCAGCTGGACGGCCGCACCGAGCGTGCCGCTGCTTGCAGACGGCGGAGTTTACGTCATGTCCGACAGAGACATATTTAAGCTCAGCCGCACGGACGGCTCAACTATCGCACGCGGCAGTATGCTCACAAAATCCAGCTACGGCTACACGCCCTGCGTTGAGGCGGGCGACAAGATCGTGGCTCCTCTCGGCACCGCCACGCTCCAGGCGTTTGACTCGAAAACTCTTATGAGCGAGTGGACGTATCAGAATTTTAACGGCGGTCAGTCGCTCTCCCGCGTGCTGTATTCCGACGGCAAGCTCTATGTGGGCTTCTGGAACAGCGAAACAAAGGACGCAGACTTTGCGTGCGTTGATGCGGAAACCGGCAGACAGTGCTGGAGCTACACCGTAAAGGGCGGCTTCTATTGGGCAGGCGCCGCGGCATACGGCGACTACATAATCGTCGGCACGGACGACGGCGAAAACGGCAGCAAGGGCAATAGCTCGCTTTTGTGCTTTAAGAAAAACTACGGCAAGGACGAGACCGTTGCGCCCGTTTCTAGCGCAGTTTTGACCGGCTGCGGCGACGTGCGCAGCAGCATCGTAATGGACGGCGGCAAGGCATACTTCACTACCAAGGGCGGCTTCCTCTGCTCGGCGGACATTAACAAAGAAACCGGCGCAATAAGCGGCGTCAAGACCGTTTCCTTCGGCGCGCAGAGCACCTCCACCCCCGTTATCTACGGCGATTACGTTTACTTCGGAGCGGGCAGCGGCATCTCCGACTCCGGCTCCACGGGCAACTTCGTCATTGCCGATAAAAACACGCTCGATGTTAAGGGCTATGTTGCCCTCAAGGGCTACCCCCAGTGCGAGATGCTCCTGTCCACGGCGTATCTTGAGAGCACGGGCTATCTTTACTTCTACAGCACCTATAACATGACCCCCGGCGGCATATCGCTCATAAAGGTCAAGGCCGACGACGTGAGCAAAACGGAGCTTGTCGAAATATATGATGCCGAGGACTGCGCCAACTACTGCATCGCAAGCGTCGTTGCGGACGAAAACGGAAACCTCTATTATAAAAACGACAGCGGCTGCGTTATCTGCGTCGGCCCCGTGAGAGTGACGAAGAATGTCTACGTCAGCATTTCCGACAAGGGCAGCGCACAGCTTGCATACGAAAAGCTCAAGGTAAGCGACCGCAACGGCGACGGCAAGGTAGACATTGACGAGGTGCTTTACGCCGCGCACGAGAAGAGCTATAACGGCGGCGCACAGGGAGGCTATGCGACAGGAGATGGTCAGTACGGTCAGTTTATAACCAAGCTCTGGGGCGATACGAGCGGCAACTTCGGTTACTATGTCAATAACGCCATGGCGATGAGCCTCGGCGACGAGGTCAATGACGGCGACCACGTTTACGCCTACATCACCGCAAACGCCTACCCCAATAACGACGCATATGCGTTTTTCGATAAGAGTGCCGCGACCGTCGCTCAGCTTGGAAAGCTGACGCTTTCGCTCAAATATCAGTCCGGCTACGATGAATCTTGGGCGCCCGTATTCAGCAGCTTTGAAAACGCAACGGTCAAGGTATATGACGCGACCCTCGATTGCGAGGCGGACGGAGTTGACTGCACCTCCCTCGGCGGCGGCAAATACAGCTTCAGCTTTAAAAACGACGGCGAGTACGTCATCGTTGCAACGGCTGAAAATAACGCCATCGTCCCCGCAGTGTGCAGAGTGTCCGTCAGTGAGCGCTCCGGCTTCAAGGATGTGCAGCCCGATGCATATTACTACGAGGCGGTCGAATGGGGCAACGCAAACGGCATCGTCTACGGCTACAGCGACAGCGTGTTTGCGCCCGACGACAGCTGCACCCGCGGTCAGATAGTCTCCTTCCTCTACCGTCACGCGGGCTGCCCCAAGGTCGACAGCGAGCTTGATTTCGATGACGTTGACTTCGACAGCTATTATTATGACGCGATAATCTGGGCTGCCGAAAACGGCATCGCCTACGGCTACGGCGACGGCAGCTTCGGCCCCAACGACACCTGCACCCGCGCGCAGGCGGTCTCCTTCCTTTGCCGCTATCTCGGCGGAAAGGCTCAGAACCACAACAACAGCTTCAAGGATGTTGACAGCGCCGCTTACTATTACGAGGCCATCATGTGGGCAGTCGAAAACGGCATCGCCTACGGCTACGGCAACGGTACCTTCGGACCCGACGATACCTGCACCCGCGCGCAGATAGTCTCCTTCATCTACAGAGCGGTCGAGAAATGAAAAACCGCAGAATCGCACTTATACTCTGCGTAGTTCTTATATGCAGCCTGCTTGCGGGCTGCATGAAGAACTCCGAGGCGGTGAATTTCGCGGGCGAGATCGAGCTCGGCGAGGACGGGATTGTTACAAAGACCGTTCTCGAAAGGCTGCGTGACGCGGGCGATATCGCCTCCTTTTGCGGAAAAACGGGGCAGTACGAATACAAATGGACGGTCGCGGGGGCGGATATAAAAACTCCCGCAGACGTGTGCATGGCGGTGAGCATAGCAGCCGGCAACGGCGAGGAGCTTACGGTCACGCTCAAGGGCGGCAAAAGCTTCGGCTTTGAGCCGACCATCGCCGTGACGCTGCCCGAAAAATGGAGCGCACAGAGCGTGAGCGTGTATGACGAAAACGGCAACAGGCTCGGTGATGTGTCCGTTACGGGCAGCAAGACGACCGTTCTCGGCTTTAAGATAACCGACGGCGTTTTTAAATATATCCTGCGCGCTGACGAGACCGAGCCTGCACCCGCAGAGAGCGCTGCACCCGGAATTTCCGACGGCAGCCGCACCGAGCAGGATAAATACGGCACAGACCCCGTGCCCGCGGGAAAGCCCGAGCCGGTCGAGCCGGAGTCAAAGCCTGTCGATACGCAGAAGCAGCTTCGCTGCACCATATCCATTGACTGCGCGACTATACTCAATAACCTTAACTCCCTTGACCCGGCAAAGCTCGACGTTTTGCCGCCTGACGGAGTTATCCTCTCCGCCGTTACGGTCACATTTTACGAGGGCGAGACGGTTTTTGACGTGCTCAAGCGCACCTGCCGCGAAAAGGGGATACACCTCGAGGCGTCGTTCACGCCTGCGTATAACAGCGCCTATATAGAGGGCATCGGCAACCTCTATCAGTTTGACTGCGGCGAGCTGTCCGGCTGGATGTACAGCGTCAACGGCTGGTATCCCAACTACGGCTGCAGCCGCTATGCCCTGCATGACGGCGACGTTATCCGCTGGCGCTATACCTGCGACCTCGGCGAGGATGTCGGCGGCGGTATGAGCCGATGAGAGACGCCTTTTCCGGACTGCACCCCGCAGTCGGCTTCGCGTATTTCGCCGCGGTGATCGTTTTCACGATGATATATATGCATCCGTGGCTGCTTGCGATAAGCCTGCTTGCCTCGGCAAGCTATGTGTGCATCCTGAAGGGAGTGCGCAGCTTCCTGAAAACGCTGGTGTATCTCATACCCTTTCTGCTGCTCATGAGCGTTTTTAACGCACTTTTTAACCACGCGGGAGTGACACCGCTTTTCTATCTCAAAAACGGCAACGCGATAACCCGCGAGGCGCTTGTCTACGGTTTTTTCGCCTCAGCGATGTTTGCAAGCGTCATTTTGTGGTTTTCCTGCTTTAACGAAATAATGACCTCGGACAAGCTGCTGTTTTTGTTCGGGAGGCTCAGCCCCTCGGTATCGCTGCTGCTTTCGATGTCGCTGCGCCTAGTGCCGCGCTTCGGTGATAAGATACGCAGCATCGCGGCGTCGCGCGCTCAGATCGGGCTCGGCAGCTCCGAGGGCAGCTTTATCCACCGCTTGAAATGCAGCGCGAGGATACTCTCCGTTGCGGTGAGCTGGGCGCTTGAGGGCTCGATTATCTCGGCAGACTCTATGAAAAGCCGCGGCTACGGCGCCGCACGGCGCACGAGCTTTTCCGTTTACCGCTTCGACTCGCGCGACGGCGCTGCGCTCACTGCGGGACTTATCCTGTGCACGGCGGTCATTTTTGCGGTCGCGAGCGGGAGCATATACGCGCGCTTTTACCCGTCCGTCATTCTGAGCGGCGGCAGCGCGGTTTCGATACTCGGCACGGCGGCGTTTGCCGCGCTGTGCTTTGCCCCGCATCTATTTGACCTGAAGGAGGCGTATGTATGGCGGCATTCAGTGTCCGCGATCTGAGCTTTACCTACCCCGGGGAGCAGGCCCCTGTGCTCCGTAATATATCCCTCGAAATACCCGAGGGCAGCGTCACGCTCATATGCGGCGCGTCCGGCAGCGGCAAGAGCACGCTCCTGCGCAGACTCAAGACCTGCCTTGCCGACCACGGCGAGCAAACAGGTCAGGTGCTTTTTTTCTCCAAGCCCCTTAATGAGGTTTCCGAGGCGGAGCAGGCGCGGCGCATTGGCTTCGTGCTTCAGCACCCCGACGATCAGATAGTGACCGACAAGGTCTTTCACGAGCTCGCCTTCGGTCCCGAAAGCCTCGGCTGGGAGCAGAACAAAATGCGGCTTGCCGTGGGCGAAATGGCGAGCTTTTTCGGCATTTCCGAGCTTTTTATGAAAAACGTCGCGGAGCTATCGTGCGGACAAAAGCAGCTTTTAAATCTCGCGTCGGCTGCCGTTATGCATCCGGACGTGCTCATACTGGACGAGCCGACGAGCCAGCTTGACCCCATTGCCGCGGCGGATTTTCTCGCGGCGCTGCGAAAGCTCAACGATGAGCTCGGCGTGACCGTTATCCTGACCGAGCACAGGCTTGAGGAGGCGCTTCCCATGGCGGATATGCTCGCCGTGCTCGATAATGGGCGGCTCGCCGCGTTTGACAAGCCGCAAAATGCGGTCATGCAGATAAAAAACAGCCCCATATTTGAGTCCATGCCGACTCCCGTGAAGGTATTTGCCGCGCTTGACGGCGCGGGCGAGGCGCCGCTCACGGTGCGGCAGGGCAGGGCGTTCATCTCTTCTCTTCCGCGCAGCGAGGGAGTGAAAGCAATGCCCTCAAGCGAGGCGGCGGGCGAGAGTGTGCTCACGCTGCGCGAGTGTTGGTTCAGATACGAGA
This sequence comes from uncultured Eubacteriales bacterium, assembly GCA_900556535.1. GTDB lineage: Bacteria > Bacillota > Clostridia > Oscillospirales > Oscillospiraceae > F23-B02. The sequence goes on from USPI01000012.1 coordinate 10,473, forward strand.
GAAAGTCCGAGGATGTGCTGCGCGGACTGAGCCTCGAGCTTCGGCGGAGCGAAATTTTTTCGCTCGTCGGCGGCAACGGCTCGGGCAAGAGCACGAGCGTCGGCGTCATTTCCGGCAGACTGCGTCCGTATCGCGGCAAGGTCATCTCCTACAGTGCGCGCATCGCCGCCCTCCCGCAGGATCCGCGTGAGCTGCTTGCAAGAAGCACCGTGCGCGAGGAGCTTGAGGAGATGAAGGCACCGCCCGAGGAGGTCGGGCGCGTTGTCAATCTGCTCGGCTTATCGGATATTCTCGAGCGCCACCCATTTGACATTTCCGGCGGCGAACAGCAGCGCACGGCGCTTGCCAAGGCGCTGCTCACGAGCCCCGACGTGCTGCTGCTCGACGAGCCCACAAAGGGCTTTGACGGAGCTATGAAAAAGCGGCTGGGCGATATTATCCTGAAGCTCAGGGCAAGCGGCAAGACCGTGTTCATCGTCAGCCACGATATTGAATTTGCCGCGGAGTATTCCGACCGCTGCGCACTTCTGTTTCGCGGCGAGATCATAACGCAAAGCGCCCCGCGCGAATTCTTCTCCGGCAATTATTTTTATACGACCGCCGCAGCCAAGCTCGGCAGAGGACTTGTTCCGGGCGCGGTGCTGTGCAGGGAGGTGATCGAGTGCCTGAAAAAATCACCCGACGGCAGATAGCGGCGCTCGCAGCAGCGCTCGTTTTTTCCGCGGCCGTGCTTTTTGCCGAAACGTATCTGTGGCAAAACAGGCAGTATTATCTCTCCTCGGTCATTCTGCTCATCCTTGCGACGGCGATGTTTTTCGCCCGCTTTGAGCGGAGAAGACCGCAGGTGCGCGAGATCGTCATTCTCGCCGTTATGACGGCGCTTGCCGTTGCGGGCAGGGCGGCGTTTTACTGGGCGCCGCAGTTTAAGCCCGTGTGCGCGATAGTCATTCTCACCGCCGTTGCGTTTAACGCCGAGGCGGGCTTCGTGACGGGCGCGGCGGCGGGACTCATATCGAACTTTTTCTTCGGTCAGGGCCCGTGGACGCCGTGGCAGATGGTCTCGTTCGGGCTTGTCGGCTATCTTGCGGGACTGCTCTTTCACGGCACCGAGCCCAAGCGCACACCGCTTCTTATCTACGGCTTTTTTTCCGTGCTCATCGTGTACGGTCTCGTTATGGACACGGCGAACGTGCTCATGTACTCGCGCACCGTATCGTGGCAGCTTCTGCTCGCCTCGTATGCCTCGGGCTTTGCGTTTAACCTCATTCACGCATTCGCCACGGCGGTGTTTTTGCTGCTGCTGCGTGAGCCCGTGCTGTCAAAGCTCAGCCGCATAAAAACAAAATACGGAATATTGGAATAAAAATCGTGCAGATGCGCTCTATGCCCATCTGCACATTTTTTGCGTCAAAATGAACAAAACCATGCCAAAAATGCATTTTCGCACATTGCGAAGCAAAAAAGCGCATCAAAACGCGAATTTGCACTTTAATCAAAGCAAAACGGTGTCAAAAATATGCCGCTTGACTAAATATACAAAAAAAGAGCGTTGTTTTTGTGAATTATTGCGGGTGATAATTTTTAAATTAACAAGCAGAAATGTTGACGGAAAAGTTGCAGAATGCTACAATATAAACGTTTAAGAGCGTTCATATAATGAACGGAGGTCAAGTCCAATGAAGAACGTAAAGGTCCTCATCGGTAACTACGGCAGCGGCAAAAGCGAGCTTGCGCTCAACTTTGCCATCCAGGCCGCCGCAAGAGGCGAGAGGACAGAGCTTATAGACCTTGATATGGTCAACACCTATTTCCGCCTGACAGAGCGCGGCAAGATGGTCGAACAGAAGGAGATACGCCTGGTGTCCCCGAACTATGCCTGCTCGGGTATCGAAACTCTGTCCCTGCCCGCCGAGGTCGCTTCGGCGTTCGTGCTCGACTGGGATACGGTCGTGTTCGACGTGGGCGGCGATGACGTCGGCGCAACGGCGCTCGGCCGCTATCATCAGGATTTCGTCGATCTTGAGCCGGGTGCACTTGAGGTGCTCAACGTCGTCAATATCCGCAGACCGCTTTCCGGCACGGTCGAGAAGCTTATAAGACTTCAGGAGGGAATGCAGGCGCACTCCAGACTGAAAATCACCGGCATGATAAATAACACAAACCTCGCAACGGAAACGAGCGTCGAGGAGCTGCACGATGGCTACGAAATGCTCAAGGAGGTCTCCGACAGGACGGGCATCCCCGTGGCATATACCACCGGCAAGAAGGATCTGCTCGAGCAGTTCCTCTCCGAGGGTCACGACCCGAAGTACATCGGCAAGCCCGTGCCCATCGACGTGTATATGCACCGTGACTGGGATTCCTACATTAAATACGGTCTGCACACCGTGGACCCGCAGAAAAACTTCCGTCACTGATTAGAGCAGCCCCGCTTATGCGGATTTAAATAAAGTTAGCAAAAAGCAAAAATAAAGAAAAGAGGTAGCAACATGGTAAAGGTAACCATCAATGAGAACCTGTGCAAGGGCTGCGGCCTGTGTGCCAGAGCTTGCCCCAAGGGTTGCATTGAACTTTCCAAGGCAAAAATCAACGCAAAAGGCTATCACCCGGCAGAGGTCGTAAAACCTGAAGAGTGCATCGGCTGCGCATCCTGCGCACGCACTTGCCCCGACGTGGTGATCCACATCGAGAAGGATTAAGGAGGAAATTATAATGGCAAAAACTCTTATGAAGGGTAGCGAAGCTATTGCAGAGGCAGCCATCAGAGCCGGCGCTCGTTATTTCTTCGGCTATCCCATCACCCCGCAGACTGAGATCCCCGAATATATGTCCGCACGTATGTTTGATCCCGACGTCAACGGCTGCTTCCTGCAGGCAGAGTCCGAGGTCGCTGCGATCAACATGATCTACGGCGCAGCCGGCACCGGCGCCCGTGCAATCACTTCCTCCTCCAGCCCCGGTATATCCCTGAAGCAGGAGGGTATCTCCTACTGCGCAGGCGCAATGCTTCCCTGCGTCATCCTGAACGTAATGCGCGGCGGCCCCGGCCTCGGCAACATTCAGGCTTCCCAGGGCGACTACTTCCAGGCTGTCAAGGGCGGCGGCAACGGCGACTACCATCTGCTGACCTACGCTCCCTCCTCCGTTCAGGAAGCTGTTGATATCATGATGTTCGCATACGACAAGGCCGAGCAGTACCGCATCCCCGTTCTGTTCATCGCAGACGGCATCATCGCTCAGATGATGGAGCCTGTTGAGATGCCCGAGATGGTCGATTTCAAGATCGATCCCGAGAAGAAGCCCTGGGCTTGCACCGGCTGGAAGCCCGGCGACGATCCCGCAAAGCGCGGCGTCATCAATTCCATCTACATCGACACCGAGTCCCTGTCCGAGCATAACGCAGAGCTTCAGGCTATGTATGCAGAGGTCACCAAGAACGAGCAGATGTGGGAAAACTACAACCTCGAGGGTGCAGAGTATGTCATCACCGCATTCGGCACCGTCGCTCGTATCGCAAAGTCCGCTATCGATCAGCTCAAGGCTGAGGGCATCAACGTCGGTCTGGTTCGCCCCATCACCGTATGGCCCTTCCCGTACGAGGCTGTTAAGCAGGCTGCCTGCGCTGACGGCGTAAAGGCAGTTCTCGACGTCGAGCTGAACGAAGGCCAGATGCTCGAGGACGTAAAAATTGCAATTAACGGCGCAAAGCCCATTGATTTCTTCGGCCACCTCGGCTCTCAGATGCCCACCACCGACGAGATCGTTGCAAAGATCAAGAGCATGAAGGAGGGTAAATAAATGTCCGTAGTATTTGAGAGAACCAAACTCCTTACCGACAAGACTTTCCACTACTGCCCCGGCTGCAACCACGGCATCATTCATCGCCTGGTAGCAGAGTCCATCGAGGAGCTCGAAAAGGAAGGCGTTATCGAAGAAGGTAAGGTCATCGGCGTAGCACCTGTCGGCTGCTCCGTATTTGCATATGATTACTTTAACTGCGATATGTACGAAGCCGCTCACGGCCGCGCACCCGCAGTTGCAACCGGCGCAAAGCGCGTCGTCGGCAAGGACACCCTCGTATTCACCTACCAGGGCGACGGCGACCTCGCTTCCATCGGTACCGCAGAGATCGTTCACGCAGCACACCGCGGTGAGCACATCTGCACCATTTTCGTCAACAACGCTATCTACGGCATGACCGGCGGTCAGATGGCTCCTACCACCCTCGTTGGTCAGAAGACCACCACCTCTCCCAAGGGCCGTGACGAGGCATGGTGCGGCGCACCTATCCGCGTGTCCGAGATGCTCGCGACCATCCCCGGCTCCTACTATATCGAGCGCTGCGCTGTTAACAACAACGCCAACATCATGAAGACCAAGAAGGCCATCAAAAAGGCATTCACCTATCAGATGCAGGGCAAGGGCTTCTGCCTGATCGAAGTCCTCTCCACCTGCCCGACCAACTGGGGCCTCAGCCCGATCGAGGCAATGAAGTGGCTCGAAGAGAATATGATCCCCTATTATCCCCTCGGCGTAAAGAAAGACAAGGAGGCCGAATAATATGAAAAAAGAGTTTATATTCGCAGGCTTCGGCGGTCAGGGTATGCTTCTGATCGGTAAGTTCCTTGCAATGGCTTGCATGCTCGACGGCAAGCACGTTTCTTGGCTGCCTTCCTACGGCCCCGAGATGCGCGGCGGTACCGCTAACTGCTCCGTTATCGTTTCCGACGATCCCGTTGCTTCTCCTCTGGTCGACCAGGCTGATGTTGTCGTCGCCATGAACCGTCCTTCCATGGATAAGTTCGAGTCCCACGTTAAGCCCGGCGGCGTTCTGGTCGTCAACAGCTCTCTGATCGACCGCAAGGCAGAGCGCAGCGACATCAAGGTTGTCTACTGTGACGCAAACCGCCTCGCAGAAAAAGTCGGCAACCCCAAGGGCGCAAACGTCGCTATCCTGGGCGCACTGCTTCAGAAGGCTCCCGTCGTTGACGACGAGAAGATGAGCGAAGCCATCCGCATCGAGCTCGGCGAGCGCAAGGCAAAGTTCCTGCCCGGCAACATGGCTGCCCTTCAGGCAGGCAAGGACGACGCCGCAAAGCAGTAATTTAAAATGTTCTTATAAAGGTACGATCTTTGATCGTACCTTTATTTTTTCGCAAAAGGATTGTTTCTGCTATGGAAAACGACCGCGCAGCAGGGGAGCTTGAGGGGTAGCGAAGCGGCGGCGCGGGAGTGAATGACATGCCGGGGGCAT
>USPI01000013.1 GCA_900556535.1 uncultured Eubacteriales bacterium
AGGTATACCCGTCGTCGTCCTGACTGCCGGAGACGCAGAAAAACTCCGATCCCGCGCCGAGTCCTATAAGCCCGGACACGGACTGCAATGCGGCCACGGCCTGTTCGTAGTCCTCGATCTTATCCTCGCTGAACCTGCCCTGAAGGAAGGTGACATAGCCCTCGTCGCCGTAGACGAAGCGCGCCTTCCCGCCGTTCATGGCCTGAATATCCTCCTCCGAAAGCTGCGGATATTCATCCCCGGTGCTGCTGCGGGCGACGACCTCCCCGGAATCGGACACGCTCTCGCCAAGCAGGAACTCGTTGGGGTAGAGCCTGTAGGTATCGTATCCTCCGCCGCAGCCGGTCAGGGTCAGCACCGCCGCCGCAGTGAGGATCATGCAGATCGTTCTCCTCATGCAAAGCCTCTCCCTTATCGTTTTGGTATATGTATTATATCATAGCATTTTACTGCTGAACAGACGGAACTTGTTTCTTTAACAGTATTCAAGCTCTTGCGGGGATTGACGCGCAGTGGTATAATAATACAATTGACCGGTGGGGGATAATTACCTTCCCACGCGGCCAATAAAAGTATATCACATGGAGGGATTTACCATGACAAGAATAGACATTTTTTCCGGCTTCCTCGGCGCGGGCAAGACCACTCTCATCCGCAAGCTCATCGCGGAGGGCTACAAAAACGAAAAGCTCGTCCTCATCGAGAACGAATTCGGCGAGATCGCCGTTGACGGCGGCTTCCTGCGCGACGCGGGCGTCGAGATAACCGAAATGAACTCCGGCTGCATCTGCTGCACCCTCGTGGGCGACTTCACCGAGGCGCTCAAAAAGGTCATCGAGCAGTACCACCCCGACCGCATCCTCATCGAGCCGAGCGGTGTGGGCAAGCTCTCGGACGTCGCAAAGGCGGTCGCGGGCGTAGAGGGCTGCGAGATCGGCGCAAAGGTCACCGTCGTTGACGCGGGCAAGTGCCGTATGTACATCCGCAACTTCGGCGAGTTCTTCAACGACCAGGTGCACAACGCCGACGTCATCGTCCTCAGCCGCACCGACTCCGCCTCCGACGGCAAGGTCGTCACCGCTACCGCAATGCTCAGCCAGCTCAACCCCAACGCGACCGTCATCACCACGCCCTGGGACCAGCTCGACGGCAAGCAGATCGTTGACGTCATGGAGCGCATCGACTCGCTTTCCACCACCATGCAGGAGATGGAGCACCACGACCATAACGAGCATCATCACGATCACGAGCACCATCACGACCATGACCATGACCACGAGCATCACCACGAGCACGGCGAGGAGTGCAGCTGCGGCTGCGGCCACGACCATCATCATCACCACGCCGACGAGGTGTTCACCTCCTGGGGTGCGGAGACCCCGAAGAAGTTCACTCAGGACGAGATCGAGAAGATCCTTGCGGCCTTTGACGACGACGCAAGCTACGGCACCATCCTGCGCGCTAAGGGCTTCGTCGATTCCGGCGACGGCAAGTGGGTGTACTTCGACTACGTTCCCAACGAGGCCGACGTGCGCCGCGGCGAGCCTGCCGTAACGGGCCGCGTGTGCGTCATCGGTTCGAAGCTCAACGAAAAGGCGATCAAGGAGTTGTTCGGCATTGAGTAAGCTAAGAGAGATCCCCGTTTTTCTGTTCACGGGCTTTCTGGAGAGCGGAAAAACGAAATTCATTCAGGAAACGCTTGAGGACAAGCGCTTCAACAGCGGCGAGCGGACGCTGCTGGTCGTGTGCGAGGAGGGCGAGGAGGAGTACGAGCCCGACAAGTTCTCCGCGCCGAACGTTTTCACCGTGTCCGTCGAGGAGCCCTCGCAGCTCACGCGCGACAATTTCCGCAAATGGATAGACGAGCACGACTGCGAGCGCTGCGTCATCGAGTACAACGGTATGTGGATGCTCGACGAGCTGTATCAGGCGCTGCCGGAGATGTGGATGGTCTATCAGGAGTTTTTCTTCGCCGATGCGCGCAGTATAATAAGCTACAACACGAATATGCGCAGCCTCGTTTACGACAAGCTCAAGAGCGCGGAGCTGGTGGTATTCAACCGCTATAACGACTCCATCGACAAGATGGAGCTTCACAGGCTCGTGCGCGCCGCCTCCCGCCGCAGCGACATCGCCTATGAGTACGCCGACGGCACGGTCAAGTACGACGACATCGAGGACCCCCTGCCGTTTGACCTGAACGCGCCCGTGGTCGAGATAGGCGACGACGACTACGCCGAATGGTACCGCGATATGTCCGAGGAGCCGAAGAAGTACGAGAACAAGGTCGTGCGCTTCAAGTGCCGCTACCTCAAGCGCAAGAAGGTACCCGCCGGTCACTTCATCGTCGGCCGCCACGTCATGACCTGCTGTACCGACGACATTCAGTTTGCCGGTCTCATATGCCAGTGGGACGAGTCCGACAGCATAGTCGGCGACTCGTGGCATATCCTCACCGCGCGCATAAACTTCAAGTTCAGCCGCGCCTACGGCAAAAAGGGCCCCGTGCTCACCTTCATTTCCGATGAGCCCTGCGAGGTGCCCGAGCAGCCTGTCGCGTCGTTCTATTAAACGCGCCCGAGGTATTAAATTGTATTATGTTTTTTATTCCCATAAAGTCCGTGACTTTATGGGAATGCGAAGAGACTGCCGAAAGTCCCGCGCTGCCGAGTAAAGACGACCGCGCAGCGGGGGAGTTTGAGGGGGCAAAGGCCCGCCTCAAGTTAGATTATAGCCATCAAAAACGTCTGATAAATCAGACTTTTTTGACACGCTGAAAAAAAACAGACGCTGATAAAATCAGCGTCTGTTTTTTATATCATCAGCTCCTCAAGGCGGGTGCGGATGAGTGCGAGCATGGTTTGGATATCGGGCTTGTCAACGTAGTCGCCCTCCTCGCAGAGCATGGCAAGATCCTCGGAAAAATGCCCCGCCTCGAACACGTCAAGCCCCGCTCTTTCAAGTCGGTCGGCAAAGCCCACGAGCGGCGCATTTCCGTCAAGCTCACCGCGCTTGCGCAGTGCGCCCGACCACGCGAAGATTGTCGCAAGGGGGTTGGTGCAGACCCGCTCGCCGCGCTGCCAGCGGTAAAACTGCCGCGTCACGGTGCCGTGCGCAGCCTCGTATTCAAAGCAGCCGTCGGGCGAGACGAGAACGCTCGTCATCATCGGCAGCGAGCCCGACGCCGCGGCAATGAGGTCGCTCATCACGTCGCCGTCATAGTTTTTGCACGCCCATACCATGCCGCCGCGGCTGCGGATTATCTTTGCCGCCGCATCGTCAATGAGGTAATAGCGATAGCTCAGCCCCGCAGAGGCGAAGGCGGACTTGAATTCCTCCTCGTAGACCCTTTCAAACAGCAGCTTGAAGGTCTGGTCGTAGTCCTTGGAGATGGTGTCCTTTGTCGAAAACCACAGCTCCTGTCCGACGGACAGGGCATAGGAAAAGCAGGCGCGGGCGAAGGAGATGATCGAGTCGTCCCTGTTGTGCATCGCCTGCAAAACGCCGGGACCGGCGAAGTCATACACGGTCTGGCGGCTCAGCTCATTCCCCGCCGTGTCCGTGAACACGAGCTCCGCCCTGCCCGCGCAGGGAACGCGGTATTCGACCGCCTTGTAGATATCGCCGTAGGCGTGTCTTGCGATGGTGACGGGCTTTTCCCAGCCCGCGATGAGGGGCTTAATGCGGCTCAGCAGTATGGGCGAGCGAAACACCGTGCCGTCAAGCTCGGCGCGAATGGTCGCGTTGGGCGAGCGCCACAGCTTTTTGAGCCCGTACTCCTCCTGCCGCTGCAAATTCGGCGTGATGGTCGCGCATTTTACGCCCACGCGCAGCCGCTTTATCGCCGCGGCAGCCTCGTGCGTGACCGCGTCCTCGGTGGCGTCGCGGTTTCTCAGCGACAGGTCGTAATACTCCGTATTCAGCTCAACAAAGGGCTCGATGAGCTCGGACTTTATCATGCCCCACAGCACGTGGGTCATCTCGTCGCCGTCAAGCTCCGCAATGGGCTTGGGCATTTTTATTTTATCCATTTTTCGCAGCGCCCTCCTTCGCGTAGTGGTTTATAAGACAGCCGCACAGCAGCAGCTCGCGCTCCTCGGCACTTGTGTTTTTAAGCTCCAGCGCGAGGGGCTTTTTTTCGCCGCCGCGCAGCAGCAGCGCGGGAAATTCCTCGTCGCCGCGCAATATCCTTTCGCGCACGTCGGGGACGAAAATATAATCTCCGCACTCGCCGTCAAAGCTCTCGCCCGAGGCGAGCGTAAACGGGATGAGCCCCCAGTTGACGCAGTTCGAGCGATAGCGCTTCGTAGCAAACTCATAGCAGATATTCGCGCTGCCGCCGAGAACACGCTGGCACGATGCCGCCTGCTCGCGCGCAGAGCCGTCGCCGGGCTTGTTTGCGAATATGACGGAGCCTATGTGCGTTTTACAAAGCTCGTTTTCCGAAAGCCCCAGCGCCGTGATCTCGTCGGGGTCTTCGCCCAAGTCGTGCTTTTTCCCCAGAAGCGCCGTCTCCTTTGCGCGCAAAACGTAGTGCGGGTCGCGGCGCGAGAGCGTAAACTCGGCAAGCTTCATGGGATTGGAGCGGTAGGACGAGGTCTCGCCCGAGGGGATCAGCTCGTCCGTCGTCGTCACCTCATCGCGCAGCACCGAGCATATCTTCAGCAGCAGATGCTCCGAAAGCTCCGGTATTTCGGGCCACTGCGCGATATTGGGACCGTATTTGAGCTCCGCCTGCGGCTGCGGTCTGCCCCATCCGCGGTAGACGCGCTTATCGTAAACGCCCGCGTCGAAGCGGCGCTCGGCTTTAATATCATCATCGTAATCGACATCCGCCGCCGAGGTCAGGCAGCCGTGGTTTTTCGCGGTCGCCGCAATGGAGCGCGCGTCCATGAGAATAACGCCCGCAAGCTGTCCGTCGCCGGGCTTTGAGCCCTCGCGGTTGGGGAAGTTTCGCGTTGTGTGGCGTATGGAAAGCGTGTCGTTTGCCGGAACGTCGCCCGCGCCGAAGCAGGGGCCGCAGAAGCAGGGCTTGCACACCGCGCCCGCGCGCAGAAGCTGCGCCGACACTCCGTTTTCGACAAGCTCAAGCTCGACCGGCACGGAGGGCGGGTACACGGAAAAGTCAAAGTCGCCGCTGCCGATATCGCTGCCGCGAAGTATGCTCGCCGCCGCCGCGATGTTATCATACAGTCCGCCCGCGCAGCCGGCTATGACGCCCTGCTCAACGTACAGCCTGCCGTTTTTGACCTTGTCGGTCAGATGCAGGCGCACCTTGCCGCCGAACTGAGCCTCGGCGCGCTTTTCCGTCTCGCGCAGAACGTCGCCGGGGTTTTCGATGAGCTCGCGCAGCGTGACCGCCTCGGACGGGTGAAACGGCAGCGCCGCCATGGGCTCGATTTTCGACAGATCGAGCTCTATCACGCCGTCGTAATACGCGCCGCTTTGCGGGTGCATGGGAGCATAATCTCCCACGCGGCCGTGAACGGCAAGATACTCGCGCACCGCCTCGTCGGTCTCCCAAACGGAGCTCAGGCACGCTGTCTCCGTCGTCATGACGTCTATGCCGATGCGGTAGTCCATGCCGAGGCTTTTGATGCCCTCGCCCACGAATTCCAGCACCTTGTTTTTCGCAAAGCCGTTTTTGTACACCGCGCCGCACAGCGCGATGGCAACGTCGTGCGGACCCACGCCGTGACGCGGAGCTCCCTTAACATGAACGAGTATGACGCTCGGCGGAGCGATATCATAGGTGCATTTAAGAAGCTGCTTTACGATCTCGCCGCCGCCCTCGCCCACGCCGAGCGTGCCCAGTGCGCCGTAGCGCGTGTGGCTGTCCGAGCCGAGGATCATTTTCCCGCAGCCGGCAAGCATCTCGCGGGCGTACTGATGAATAACGGCCTGATTTGCCGGAACGTAGTCGCCGCCGTACTTCACCGCCGCCGAGAGCCCGAAGGCGTGATCGTCGGCATTTATCGTGCCGCCCACGGCGCACAGACTGTTGTGGCAGTTCGTGAGCACATAGGGCACGGGAAAGCGCTCAAGTCCGCTCGCGCGAGCCGTCTGAATGACGCCGACATAGGTGATGTCATGGGAAATGAGGCTGTCAAACTTAATGTGCAGAAGCCCATCCCCTCGCTCGGTGTTATGCTTTTTAAGTATCTGCGCCGTCATTGTCTTGTTCCGTCCGCCCTCCGGGCAGACCGCGTCCGTTATAACCTCGCCGCCGCTCCAGAGCGCGCCGCAGTTGTTCAGCTTTATCATACCTGCACCTCTTTATAACAAGCTCTCCGGTTTATCCGATGTGTTAAGTATAGCACTCCTGCGCGAAATTGCAAGAGCAAAATGCAAGCCGTGCAAGATTATACTTGCAAATCGCCGTTAAAATAATGCTAATTTACGCTAATATTCGCGTATTTCTGAAAGTTATAAATTTATCACTTGCAAAATTGCGGACAAGGCCGTATAATCGACTCAGAAATTCAACACAGCATGAAGGGAGAGCGCATGATGGAAAAAGACTCGGCGATCTTAAAGGAATTCACAGATCCTCTTATACGCAGCGTACAGGAGCAGTACGCCATCAGCCCCGAGCACTACCGGGGCGACATTAAGCTCGGACTGCGAAACTCCGACGGCACGGGCGTGCTGGCGGGAGTGTCGAAGGTCGGCAGTGTCCAGGGCTATCTCATGCAGGACGGACAGCGCGTTCCCGCCGAAGGCAGGCTCTACTATCGCGGCATCGAGCTGACGGACATCGTCGAGGCGCACCGCAAGGCGGGCACCTTCGGCTTTGAGGAGGTCGCGTATCTCCTGCTCATGGGCTACCTGCCCTCGAAGGGCGAGCTTGCGTATTTCGACAAGATAATGAATCAGGCGCGAAAGCTCCCCGAGGGCTTCACGGAGGGCATGATAATGCGCCATCCGAGCCACAACATAATGAACGAGCTCGCGCGAAGCGTCCTGAGCCTGTACTCCTACGACCCCGATCCGGACAACAACTCCATTGAGAATATGCTCCTGCAATCGGTCAAGCTCATCGGCTATTTCCCCTCGATAGTCGCAAACGCCTACGCCATGCAGCGCCACTATTTTAACGGCGACTCGCTGCACATCCACTTCCCCGAGCCGGAGCTGTCCACGGCGGAGAATTTCCTGCGCATGATACGCCCGGACAAGAGCTACACCGAGGAGGAGGCGCACCTTCTGGACATGATGCTCATGGTCCACGCCGAGCACGGCGGCGGCAACAACTCCACCTTCGTCTGCCGCGCGATGGCGTCGAGCGGAACGGACACCTACAGCGCCATTGCCGGCGCGGTGGGCTCGCTCAAGGGGCCTCTGCACGGCGGCGCGAACGTCAAGGTCATGGAAATGTTCAGGTACATAAAGGAAAACGTCGACCCCAAGGACGACGGCTCGATAAAGGACTATCTCGTGAAGCTGCTTGACGGCGAGGCGGGCGACCGCTCGGGCAAAATTTACGGTCTCGGTCACGCGGTCTACACCATGTCCGACCCGCGCGCGGTGCTGCTGAAAAAATACGCGAGCCACCTTGCCGAGCTCAAGGGCTACTCCGACGACTTCGCGCTGCTGCAAAAGGTCGAGGAGCTGGGGCTTCCGCTCGTGATGGAAAGGCGGCAGAGCGACACGCCGATGTGCGCGAACGTCGATATGTACTCGGGGCTCGTCTACGCCATGCTCGGCATACCCGAGGCGGTGTTCACGCCGCTGTTTGCGTCCGCGCGCATAGCAGGCTGGTGCGCAAACCGCATCGAGGAGGCGGTCACCTGCCGCCGCATCATCCGCCCCGCCTACCGCGCCGTCACGACGCACGAGGCGTACATTCCCATGAACGAGCGCCGCGAACATCTGCATCTGGACAAAACATAACAGCAAAAAACCGACTCGTCTGAGTCGGTTTTTTCTTTAATTAAAGTAACGGCCGGCGCTATGGCTGCGCCGGTCGCTTTGAAGGGGGGTGTAGAAAAAATGTCTGCCGAGAAATATTATTATTATGGAAGGAAGGGGGAAGAGGGAGGATTAAGGAGAAGGAAGCCTCAGCAAACATTTTTTACCGAATTTTATTGTCTGCGCTTATCGCAGGATATTCGCGGTGCAAAAGCGCTCACGCTTTGAGAATGGCAAGCATCTCGTCACAGACCTCGTCCATGTCGCCGACGATGCCGTAGTCGCAGTAGTTGAATATCGGCGCGGATGCGTCCTTGTTGACGGCGATGAATTTCTCCGCGTCAACGCCGGTGACATGATTGACCGCACCGGACACGCCGAAGCCTATATACAGCTTCGGCTTTATCATAACGCCCGACTGCCCCACCTGGAGCTTTACGGGCAGCAGCTCTCTGTCGCACACGGGGCGCGTTCCGGCAAGCTTTCCGCCGAGCAGCTGCGCAAGCTCCCTGTACTTGCCGAGGCTCTCGTCCTTCACGCCGTTTCCGACGCAGACTATCGTCTCGCACGAGGCAATGTCAAGCTCGGGGTCGAATTCGTCGGCCTTGTACCCGAGAAGCACCGTGCGTATCCTCGACAGGTCAAAATCAACGCGCTCGTTTATGATCTCGAAGTCCGCTCTTTTTTCCGCGGAAACCGCCTTGAACGTGCCCGGGCGAATGGTGCCCACCTGCGGGCGCAGCTCGGGAATGGTGATGACCGCCATTATCTTGCCGCCGGCGGCGGGCTCGACAAATTCGATGTCGCCGCTGTCGGGGTTATATATAAGCTCCGTCGCGTCCGAGGTGCAGCCCGTTTCGAGGCACGCTGCGAAGTGCGGGGCGAAGTCTCTGCCGTTTGCGGTCGCGCCTATGAACACGGCCGAGGGCTTATACTTTCTGCACAGCTCGACGTAGAGATTTGAAAACGCCTCGGTGTTATATCTCTCATAGCCCGTGCCGGACACGAGGATAACACCGTCCATGCCGCAGCCGCGCAGCTTTTCAAGCTCCGTATCGGGAATGCTGCCCGCAGCGACGCCGATGACCTTGTCGCCGGACTTATCGCACAGCTTGCGCACCTCGCTGCACAGCTCGAAGGCAACGGGCGCGACAACGCCGTCGGTGTGCTCTATATGCACCCACATATTCTTATATTCGCGTTTGTCCATGTCCGCACCTCCTCAATTCTTAATAAGCTGCACGAGCTTCTTAACGGAGGCGGCAAGGCTGCCCTCGTCAATGATGACGCCCGGCTCCGGCAGCACCGGAGGAAACATACGGGGCACCTTCGTGGGCGAGCCGGGGTCGCCGATGCGGCCGCGGTCGAGCTCGGGGATATCGTCCGCCGTCACGGTCGTGATGACGGCCTTTTTTGCCGCGAGCTTGCCCTTGAGATTGGGGATGCGCGCGGGGTAATTCGTCTTTTCCATCGTAAACAGGCAGGGCAGCTTGACCTCAAGGGTCTCGACACCGCTCTCAAGCTCGCGCTCGACGACGGCGGTCATCTCCTCCTCGCGCACTTCCTTTATGAGCAGTGTGCCCGTAACCTGCGCGGTGCCGAAGCGCTGGGCAAGCTGTGCGCCCATCTGCCCCGTTGCGCCGTCAAGCGACTCCTTGCCGCAGAAGATCATGTCGTATTTATCCTGAGTGTTCGCGGCCGAGAGTATGGAATAGCTCGTCGCAAGGGTGTCGGCATTGCCGAAGGCGCGGTCTGTCACGAGCACCGCTTTATCCGCTCCCACGGCAAGGCACTCACGCAGGGCGGCCTCGGCATTGGGAGGTCCCATGGTGATGAGCGTGACCTCGCCGCCGCAGGTCTCCTTGACCTTCATCGCCGCGGAGAGCGCATTCGCGTCCTGCGGGTTGAGTATCGCGGGAACGCCCGCGCGGATGAGATTTCCGGTCTCCGGATCCATGCGCATCTGGTCCACGTCGGGGACCTGCTTTACACAGCACAGTATTTTAAGCATCAGACCGCCGCCTTTCCGGGATTGAGTATGCCCTTGGGATCGAGCTCCGCCTTTGCGGCGGCGAATTTTTCAAGCGCCTCGGCGCCGAGGTAGGCAAGCTTTGCGTAGCCGATGCCGTACTCGCCGCGGATATCTCCGCCGAGCTCGACGCACTTTGCGTAAACCGTCGGGGTGAAGTCTGCAAGAAGGGTCTTAAACTCGTCCTTCTCGCCGTCATAGGCAAGGTGCAGGTGCATTCCGCCCGTGCCGACATGGGCATACGCCATCGCCTTCATGCCCTTTGCATCGGCAGCAGTCTTGACCCACTCGACCATCTCCGCCATCTTCTCCGCCGGAACGGTCACGTTATATTCAAAGGAATTCTTCGCGCCGCTTTCCATGGAGGTGTGGAAGGCATCGTGAGCCGCCCACATATCCCTCTTCATGGTTATCGTATCGCCCACGAGGATGTCAAGGCACTCAAGCTCCTCGGCAAGCTCGGCAATGGTCTCCATCTGCTCCATGACAAGGTCGTCATCATCGCCCTCGAGCACTGCCATGAGGGTCGCTGCAACTCGCTCGCCGTCCATTTCGACGGGGAACACGGGATTTCCCGTCACCTCGCCTGAGAACTCGACCATGTCGGTGTCCATATATTCGACGACAGCGGGCGCGCAGTCCGTGCCGAGAATGGTCTGTGCCGCCTTTATGCAGCTTTCCGTGTCCATGAACGGCAGGAGCAAAATCGCGTCGGCCTTGGGCTTGTCTATGAGCCTGAGCGTGAGCTCGGTGATGACGCCGAGAGTGCCCTCGCTGCCGATGATATCATCTATCTTTTCCTTTTCGTCAACGCGCACGATGCTGCCGTCCGCCGTCACGACGAGCGCCGAGGCGACATAGTCGCGGGTGCTGCCGTATTTGACCGCGCAGGGGCCGGAGGCATCGGTCGCGGCGTTGCCGCCGATGGTCGCGGTCTTTTCGCCGGGATCGAGGGGATAGTACAGCCCGTGCTTTTCAGCCTCTGCCTTAACATCCTGCAAAAGAACGCCCGCCTGCACAGTAAGGCTGCGCTCGGCTTCATTAAACTCAAGAATCTTGTTCATGCCCTTGAGCGACAGTACGACACCGCCCTTTACGGGCACGCTGCCGCCCGCCTGACCCGTGCCTGCGCCGCGAACGGTCACGCCGACGGCGCTCTCCGCGCATAATCTGAGGATCGCCGCAGCGCTCTCGGTGCTTTCCGCCTCAACGACGGCATCGGGAGCAAAGCTGCCGCCGGGATACTCATCGTGGCAGTAATCCGCCCCGATCTCGTCTCCCGTAAGCACGCAGCCTTCTGCAAGTTCTGCCTTGAGATTTTCGATAACATTACTATTCACCGTAATTACCTCACAATTAAGTTCATGCGTCAAATCTGCCGAGAGCCTCAACGCAGTCGGCCATCATGGAGTCGATTACCTCCTGAATGGAAATGACGCTGTGGCAAAGGCCGCCTGCCTGACCGTAGCTGATAACGCCGCAGTTCTCAACGTCACCGTTTTCATAGAACATTTTCTTTGCGGTAGCTCCCGCAACGGCTTCGGCAATTGCGGAAAACTCGCAGCCTGCTTTTTCCTTTTCAAGAGCCTCTTTTACGACATTGCTCTTGTAAAGGCGGGTGGTGTTTCTGAACGCACGAAGCAGATAAGAGGTACAGGTCTCATCCGCGTTCTCCGCAAGATATTCCTTCACCGTATCAAGAACGGGGCACTCCTTAGTAAGAAGCATGCGAGTTCCGAGATAAACGCCTTCCGCGCCCATCATGAGCGCTGCCGCCATCTGCTTGCCGTTTGCAATTCCGCCCGCCATGATAACGGGAACGGAAAGCTCCTCGACGCAGCGCGGTGTCAGCACAATGGAGCCTATATCGGTCTCTCCGGAGTGTCCGGCGCACTCGCAGCCGTCGGCAACGACCATATCGCAGCCGATGGACTGAGCTTTTAAAGCGTGTTTTACGGTGGTGCACTTATGAATGACGATCATGCCTGCGTTCTTCATTGCCTCCATGAGAGGGGGCTTTGCCGGCATACCGGAGGTCTCAATAATCTTTACGCCTTCCTCTATGCAGACCTTCAGGTAAGAAGGATAATCAACGCTTGCCATAGACGGCATGAAGGTGAAATTGACGGCATAAGGTTTATCGGTAAGCTCTTTGATCTTCCTGAGCTCGGAGCGGAGCGCCTCGGCATTTTCGCAGGTGCCCGAGGGCAGGATTCCCAGACCGCCTGCATTTGCAACGGCGGCGACCATTCGGGCGTCCACTATCCACGCCATGCCGCCCTGAAAAATCGGATATTTGATGCCGAGCTTTTCGGTTACTGCGGTTTTGATGACTTTTGACATTTTTTCTCTCCTTGTATTTTTGTCAGGCACCGGGTGGATGAGGCCCGGTGCCTAAGGTCATGTGTTTACTCTATGCCGAACTCTTTGAACACTTCTTCGTTATCTGCACCGGGAGTTCCGCAGACTGCGTGCGGGCGGGGGCCGATGCCGTTAAAGCGGAGAGGAGGCTTGGGAATGTAAACCGACTTGCCGGATTCATAGGTGAACGGGACAAGATCCTCATTCTCGATTGCCTGCTCGCTGGTGTACACATCTTTGAAATGAGGCATCTTGCAATAAACAAGATCTGCCTCGCTCAGGCGTCTGAGGACATCCTCGGTCTTGCACTTTATAGCGTGCGCCGCAATAGCCTTTATGCATTCCTTGCGCGGCTCAAGCGCGATCGTGGTCGCCTGATGGCTGAACACGGGATGGTCCTTCAGCTCCTCCATATCGTAGACATAGCAGAATTTGGGCCACTGCTCGTCGTATTTGCTCATACTGGTCATTATGTAGTCGCCGTCGGCAGTTTTGTACGGGCAGTTAGTGGGCGGCATCTGATAATAGTTTCGCGGCCACTGATAGCCGTACTGAGTGCCGATGCTCATCTGAGAGAAGGCCCAGATGCCCGCTCCGTACAGAGGGCAGGTAACATATCCGCCCGCTCCGGTCTTCTCGCGCTGGTAGAGCGCTGCACAAATACCGCCCGCGACCCATCCGCCGACTGCGGTATCGCCGCCGCCGACAGGACCGTTGATGGGAAGACTGTCGCCCGCTTCATTCTGGATAACCATATCCATGAGGAAGCCGGTCTCCGCCCAGTAGGTCGTGTTGTCATAGCCGGGATCGGTCTTGCGCGGTCCCTTCTCACCGTAGCCGGTTATGCTTGCATATACCAAACGGGGGTTGCGCTGCTTTAAGGACTCATAATCAAGTCCCATCGCCTTGAGCGCACCTGCGCGGTAGTTGACCAGAAAAACATCCGCCTTGTCTATCAGTTTTTTGAGCTTTTCGAGCTCGACGGGATTTCTGAGGTCAAGCTTAACATGCTTTTTACCCGAGTTGAGGCTCTCATAGACGGGACTTTCGTTAGGAAGTATAGGGCTTGCGTAAACACGGGGGGTCGTTCTCCAGTTGTCACCTCTGTCGCTGGTTTCGACCTTGATGACCTCTGCGCCCATCTCATAGAGAGCTTTGCCGCAGGAAGGAGCGGATATGACCATTGATAACTCGATAACTTTAACGCCGTCAAGAGGTCTGTTCATTATAGTTTTCTCCTTTTTCATAAAATGTACCAAATTTCGTTTTTTCGCACAGCCGCAGCTCCGGCACACCCTCAAGCCGAACGGACAGCCGGCGGACAAAAATACTACCCACTCTTCATTAAGCAAAACTTGTGCCAATTTTAACGAAAACTGCGGCGCACCCGTAAAAATCGGGCGCGCCGCAGATTTTTTTCTTAATCCACGTCTATATTCAGTTTTTTCAGTCTGCGGTAAAGCGCCGGACGGGACATACCCATTTCATCGGCGACCTTGCTCTTGTTGCCTTTATATTTTTCAAGAAGCTCTATTATCTGGCGCGTTTCTGCGTCGGCTTCCGACATTGCCGCGCCGAATATTCCCGCGTCGCATTCCACAATATCCTCAGCGGTGTCCTGAGCGCAGCAGGCTATGTTGTCGGGAATGTCATTTATGGAAATCCTCTGTGCCGTTGCAAGATTAACGCCGTACTCGACGGCATTGCGCAGCTCGCGCAGGTTGCCCGGCCAATCATACGCCATGAATGCATTGATAACCTTCTGTGATATGTAAGTCACGTTCTTGCCCAGAGCCTTGCTGCACTGACCCAAAAAGCAGTATGACAAATCGGGTATGTCCTCCTTACGGTCACGCAGCGCCGGCAGACGGATGGTAAACACATTGATCCGATAATAGAGATCAAGGCGGAATTTTCCTTGCTCCACAAGGCTTTGAAGATTTTGATTGGTGGCAACGATTATGCGGACGTCTACCTTTCTCGGCTTTGTGTCGCCAAGACGGGTGACCTGCCTGTCCTCAAGAACCTTCAGCAGATGCACCTGAAGGTCGAGCGGCATATCGCCTATTTCGTCAAGAAACAGCGTTCCGCCGTCGGCAAGCTCTATCTTGCCGGGAGAACCGCTTTTGCGTGCCCCCGTAAACGCACCCTCAACGTAGCCGAAAAGCTCGCTGTCGATAAGCTCGCGCGGCATGGCCGCACAGTTAAGCGAAACGAACGGGCGTCCGCGGCGGGTGCTTGCATTATGGATCGACTGCGCAAAAAGCTCCTTGCCAGTGCCTGATTCGCCGAGAATAAGAACGCTGCTGTTGCTCTGCGCAACGCGCTGCGCCTTGTAAAGCGCCGCGGCAAATGTGTTTGATGCTCCCACAAGATCGCTGAATTTATATTTGGCAACATAAGCGCTCGATTTTGCCGACGTCGTGCGTCTTTCCGGAACATCGGTGTCGGTCAAATGATCATACGTTCGCAGCTTTTGGGCAAGCAGGCTTGGGTCGCGTGCCAAAAACAGTACGCTGCCGATGACTTCTCCGGAGCTGAGGACTTCTTTTTTCTTGACGTAGTATGGCCCGATCTTAAGCATAACACGGTGAAATTCCATAGGCAGCTCCTTGGAAATATCCTTGGCGGCAACCTCGGCAAGAGTCTGCGAAAAATCGGAAAGCTGCAGCCCTATTATCTGGTTGAGCTTAACATTCTGGCAAGTCAGAACATTGTCGCTGACGTCAATGATCTTGTTGTCAGGATCGACGGCAATGTAGCACATTCCGCTTTGAGCAATGAAAAAGTTGATGACCGCATTATACATGAGGTAATTGGAGTTCAAAATGCTGTTTTGCCTGTACATATGGGTCTTGAGAATGTAGCTGAATATCGGCTTCATTCCGTCGTAATAGCGCACTCTCGGAACGATTATCATGCATGGAAAAACTATTCCCACGCGGTCGGGCTTTGCTACCTGAGGGCAAATCGCGACGCAAACATAGTCCTTGAGCGCGTCAATATAGTGCTCGCTGCCGTAGACCCATTTTTCCTGACCGGCTTCAAACGCGAGCGCAATGGCGTTCGTGCCCACTCTGGAGCCGGCAAGATTGGAGCCGAAGCGAAAGTTTTTCGCTCTGAGTTCATCTTTAAGAGCGCGGCTTCCTCGTATCGCAAACACATCCAGATGGTCATCAACAAAAACTATTGCCGCTCCGAGATAATCGAGCATCTTGGCTTCCGCATCGTAAAAATAAGAATCACGCACATTGAGCTGCACAATAACATTTGTGAGAACATCGCGATTGAGCTTGCCCGGGAGGACCGTCGAAGATGCGTCAACTCCGAATT
>USPI01000014.1 GCA_900556535.1 uncultured Eubacteriales bacterium
ATTGTGCGACAACGGCGGCGCGATATTCTTCTCCACCCACGTTCTTGAGGTGGCGGAAAAGCTCTGCGATCAGGTCGCTATCATAAAGGGCGGACGGCTCATTCGCTCGGGCACGATGGCGCAGGTCAAGGGCGATGACAGTCTTGAGGAGGTATTTCTCGAGCTGGAGGACACGTCATGCTGAAGATACTTCTCAAAAAGCAGCTTTACGAGCTCAACTACACGTTTTTCTACGACCGCAAGCGCGGCAAGGCGCGTTCAAAAGCCACGAGCATAACCTACATCGTGCTCTACGCGCTGCTGATGATCGTCGTCATCGGCGGAATGTTCGCAGGGCTATCCGCAATGCTGTGCTCCCCGCTCACGAGCATCGGGCTCGACTGGCTGTATTTTGACATAATGACGCTTATGGCGCTGCTGTTCGGCGTTTTCGGCGGAGTTTTCAACACCTATTCGAGCCTATATAAGGCCAAGGACAACGACCTCATGCTCTCGCTGCCCATACCGACGCGCTATATTCTCCTCTCGCGCCTCATCGGAGTTTACCTCATGGGGCTCATGTTCAGCGCAACTGTCATGCTTCCTGCGGACATAGTGTACTTCATCGTCGCAAAGCCGACATTTGCAGGCGTTTTCGGAAGTCTCCTGTTGACGATCCTCGTGAGCGTATTCGTGTTCATTCTCTCCTGCGCGCTCGGCTGGGTGGTCGCCAAGGTGTCTTCTAAGCTCAAAAGCAAGTCGCTCATAATCGTAGTGCTGTCGCTGGTGTTCTTCGGTCTGTACTATTTCGTCTGCTTTAACGCCTCCGAGCTTTTGCAAAAGCTCATTTTGAACGCCGAGGGCATAGGCGAGAGCATCAAAGGCTCTGCCTATATTCTCTACGCCGTCGGGCGCTGCGGCGTGGGCGACTGGCTGTCGATGCTGCTGCTGACGCTCGCCATGGCCGTGCTGTTTTTTGCAACGTATTTCATTCTCGCGCGCAGCTTCATCAAAATAGCGACGTCGCCCGACACGGTCGCAAAGCGCGAATACCGTGCGCAGACCGTCAAAATGCGCAGCGTATCCGCCGCGCTTCTTTGGCGTGAGTTTCGCAGGTATCTGTCGAGCCCGACCTATATTCTCAACTGCTCGCTCGGCACGGTGTTCATGATTTTCGTGGGGGTATTCCTGCTCATAAACGGCGGCGAGCTCACGGAGCTTGTCGAATATCTTCCGTTTGCGGATGGCTTCATGCCCGTCATGCTCACCATAAGCGTGTGCATCATAAGCTGCATGAACGACCTCACCGCGCCCTCCGTTTCCCTTGAGGGCAAGAGCCTTTGGATAGCGCAGTCTCTGCCGGTCGCACCGAAGGCGGTGCTTTGGGCAAAGCTAAAGCTGCATATGCTTCTGACCGCAGTACCGGAGCTGTTTTTATCCGCCTGCGTCTGTATTGTGCTCAAGCCCGATGCCGCACTCGGCGCGCTGTGCCTCATTTTCCCTGTCGTGTTCACGGTCTTTAACGCCGCCCTGGGGCTTATAATTAACCTCAAGCACCCGAATTTCACCTGGCAGACCGAGACGGCGGCGGTAAAGCAGGGTGCAAGCGTAATGATAGCGCTCTTCGGCGGCTGGATAATCGCGGCGCTGCTCGCAGGGATCTATTATCTTCTCTCGTCAAAGCTCGGCGCAGCCGCATTTCTGGCGCTGGCATCAGTGCTGTTTGGCGCTGCTTCCGCATGGGAGCTTAAATGGCTCGGCACCCGCGGCAGCGAAATATTCAGGCATCTATAATATAAAACCATAACAAAAAACCTCACGACCGCGGTCGTGAGGTTTTCATTTTATAAGCCGTATTCCTCTGCGAGCTTTTTAAACGCCGGCAGCGAGTTGTTGACGGTCTCTTCCGAGGCGCAGTAGGCAAGCCGCGCATAGCCGGGAATACCGAAGCTGTCCGACGGCACGAGCATGATCTCGTGCTTCTTCGCCTTCTCGCAAAACTGCGCTGCGCTGTCGCCCTGCGGCGCTCTGAGGAAAAGATAGAACGCGCCGTCCGGCTTTACGCACTCAAAGCCGTATTGCGTGAGCGCGGTGTAAAGCGTGTCGCGGTTTTTCTCATATGTCGTGAGGTCGGGGCTCAGGTCGGCGCACTGCACCAGCATATTCTGCATAAGGCTCGGCGCACAGACGTAGCCGAGCGCCCTGCCCGCTCCGCAAACGGCGGCAAACACGCTCTTATGGTCCTCCATGCACGGCGGCACAAGGATATAGCCAAGGCGCTCACCGGGCAGAGAGAGCGATTTGGAATAGGAATAGCACACCACGGTGTTGGGATAGAAGTTCGGCACGAAGGGCACGCTCACGTCGCCGTAGACAAGCTCGCGGTACGGCTCGTCGGCAATGAGATAAATTTTTCTGCCCTGCTCGGACTGCGCCTGAGTGAGTATCTTCGACATGACTCTGAGCGTCTGCTCGCTGAGTATCGCGCCGGAGGGGTTGTTCGGAGAATTTATAATGACCGCCGCAACGCCGGACTCCACTGCGTCCTCAAACGCCGCCATAAACGGCTGCATATCCTCGCCCGCGGGCGGCACAACGACAAGCTCCGCACCCGCCGCCTCGGAAAGCACGCGGTAATCCGGGAAAAACGGTGCGAGCACCGCGACCTTTTCGCCGGGGCTCACGAGAGCTGCCAGCGATATTGCAAGCGAGGACGAGGCGCCGGAGGTGAGGTAAACGCAGTCGGCGGGAATATCATAGCCTGCGCGCTTACTCTCCTGCCGTGCCGCCGCCTTTCTCGCGCTCATTGCGCCCGGGGCCGCGGTGTAGCCGTGAAGCGCGAGGCTGTCGCCCGTTTCGAGAAGCTCGATGAGCGTTTTTCTGACCTTCTCGGGCGCAGGCGTGCTCGGATTTCCGATGCTGAAATCAAAAACGTTTTCGCTGCCGATCTCCTCGCGGCGCACGTCCGCATAGGCGGCAATATCGCGTATTGCCGAGCCGCTTTGACCGAGCTTGAGCATTTTTTCCGCTAACATAAATATCACTCCTTATCTCAGATCGGCAAGCTCGTAAATGAGCCTCTCCGTCTTATCCCAGCCCAGGCAGGCGTCGGTTATGCTCTTGCCGTAGACGCCGCCGTCGGGCTTTTGGTTTCCGTCTTCTATGTAGGATTCGATCATAAGCCCCTTGACGAGCCGCTTTATGTCGTCGCTGTGACGCGTGCTGTGGAGTATTTCCTTGGCAATGCGCGGCTGCTCGTCCCACTGCTTTCCGGAGTTTGAGTGGTTCGTGTCGATGACGACGGCGGGGTTTTGCAGTCCCGTCTTGGCGTACAGCTCGCACAGGAGCTTGATGTCCTCGTAGTGGTAGTTGGGTATCGTCCTGCCGTATTTATTCGACGAGCCGCGCAGAATGGCGTGCGCGAGGGGGTTGCCCATGCTGCGCACCTCCCAGTTGGAGTAGACGAAGGTGTGAGCGTGCTGGGCGGCGGTAATGGAGTTCATCATGACCGAAAGATCGCCGCTGGTGGGGTTTTTCATTCCGACGGGCAGGTCAAGACCGCTCGCGGTGAGGCGGTGGAGCTGATTTTCGACAGACCGCGCTCCGACCGCGACGTATGAGAGCATATCGGAAAGATAGTGGTGGTTTTCGGGGTAGAGCATCTCGTCTGCGCAGGAAAAGCCCGTTTCCGCGAGCACCTTCATGTGCATCTTGCGAATTGCGATAAGCCCGCGGAGCATATCGGGCGAGCAGTTGGGGTCGGGCTGATGGAGCATACCCTTGTAGCCGTCGCCGGTGGTGCGTGGCTTATTGGTGTAAACGCGCGGCACGATGAGAATTTTCTCCTCGACCTTGTCCTGAACGGTTCTCAGACGCGAGATGTAATCAAGCACCGAGTCCTCGCGGTCGGCAGAGCAGGGTCCTATTATGAGAACGAGCCTGTCGTCCTCGCCGGTGAAGATGCTTTTAAGCGCCGCGTCGCATTTTCTCTTGTGCCCGGCAAGCTCCTCCGTTATTGGGTACATTTCCTTTATCGCCTGCGGCGTCGGCATTTTTCTCTTAAATTCCATGTTCATGGCTCATATCACTCCCGGTTTGTGTCAAAGTATTTTCTGCGCTCGGTCGACAGGCGCATCATTTGCCTTATAGTTTCCCTGTCGCCGTTTGCTATGCTGTCGCGCATAAGCGCAAACTTCTCGCTGAAAAGATCCATCTGCGCAACGAGCTCATCGCGGTTTAACAGGAAAAGCTCGCTCCACATTTCGTCGTTTATCTTTGCTATTCTCGTCAGGTCGCGGAAGGAGTCGCCCGTGTAATCGACAAGGTGCTTTGAATCCTTGCACACCATAAGCGACACCGCGATGCAATGCGCGAGCTGCGAGAGGAAGCCTATCATCTCGTCGTGCTTTTCAGGCGTGAGCTGCGCTATCATGCGAAAGCCCATTATCCTGCCGAGCTCCTTGACGGCTTCGATCGCCTCGGGCGTATTTTTGTCCGTGGGCGTGACTATGTAGTTTGCGCCCTCGAATATCTCCGATCTTGCGTTCTCAACGCCGGAGCACTCGCGCCCCGCCATCGGGTGAGCACCGACAAATTCGAGGTCACCTCGCAGCATATCCTGCACCCTGTAAACGACGCTGCACTTAACGCCCGTCACGTCGCTTATAAGAGCGCCCTGCTTTATATACTGCTGATTTTTCTCTATCCATTCAATAAAAGCGTGCGGATACATGGCGAAGATTATGAGGTCAAACTGCCCTATATACTCGGGGTCAACGACGCTTCTGCCGTGGCTTATCATGCCCTTTTCGAGCGCGAAGTCAATTGCCTCCTGCCTGCGTGCAAGCGCTCCGACCTCGAAGCCGCGCCGCGTCAGCGCTTCGGCATAGCTGCCGCCCATGAGCCCCAGCCCCGCTATGAGAATTTTCGTGTTTTTATCTATCTTCATATTCTGCCTCCAAGCCGATGGCACGAAGCTGCTCGAAAAAGTCAGGATAGCTCTTTCGCACAGCCTGCGCGGAGAGTATCTCGCCGCCCGTGACGCTCATGAGAAGCGTGAGCGCCATGACGATGCGGTGGTCGTTATGCGACGACACGGGCGCGCTCGGCGCTCGGAGCTTTCCGGGCAGCACCGTGAGCGAATTATCCTCAATTTCGCAGCCTATGCCGAATCTTTCAAGGCACTGCGCCATGACGGCAGCGCGGTCGCTCTCCTTTATCCGCAGCCTGCGCGTGCCGGTGAATTCTGCGCCCTTCCCCATCGCCGCAGCCGCTGCAAACAGCACCGGTCCGAGGTCGGGGCAGTTTGAAATGTCGAGCACCGCGCCCGATGAGCCGAGCGCCTTAAAATACTCAAGGCACACCCTGTCGCCCTGCACGCTGTCCTCTCGCAGGGAGCGCACCTTAACGCTGCCTCCGACGCAGTTAAACGCATATAATGCCGCCGCGTTTGACCAATCGCCCTCGACGCAAACTCGCTGCGCCTTGTATTTTTGCCCGCCGCGAACGTAAAATTCGTTTGCCGCACGCTCGCATATTTCGATGCCGAACTGCGCAAGCACTTGCAGGGTAACGTCAATATACGCTCTGCTCTCGACCGGCGGCAGCACTCTGATGACACTGTCGCCGCTCAGCCTCGGCAGCGCAAACAAAAGCCCCGAAACGAACTGGCTGCTCACATCGCCGCGCAGGGCGTATTCCCCGCTCTCGAGCCTGCCGCGCAGCGTTATGCCGCCGCTGTCTTTTTTTATTTCAATGCCCTTTTCGCCCAAAAGCTCCTC
The DNA here is from genome assembly GCA_900556535.1 of uncultured Eubacteriales bacterium. Classification (GTDB taxonomy): domain Bacteria; phylum Bacillota; class Clostridia; order Oscillospirales; family Oscillospiraceae; genus F23-B02. The sequence goes on from USPI01000014.1 coordinate 5,760, forward strand.
GTAAAGCCCGATGCCGCGCTCAAGAAGTCGGGGCGCGCCCTCAAAGCGCAGCTCGCCGCCCGTGAGCGAAAGCGGAACGAGAAATCTCAGCGTGCTGCCGCTTTCACGGCAAGGAAGCAGCGCACCCTCGGGCGTTTTGCCCGCGATACCGCGAATGTGCACTGTGTCGCCGCACCTTTCGCAGTGTGCTCCGAGGGCCGCGAGACAGTCGAGCGTTGCAAGCATATCCTCGCTTTGCGACACGCCGCAGACCTCGCTCTCGCCCTCGGCAAGCGCCGCGCAAATGAGCTCGCGGTGGGCAAAGCTCTTGGACGGCGGAGCGCATATCTCACCGCTCAGGCGCGAGGGGTAAATTTTAACGTTCATTTTTCTCTCCGAAATTTTCGATCAGATGATCTATCGCCTCGTTGTAGCCGTCAAAGCCGTGACCGCAGATGGTCTTGACGCAGGCGGCGCGCACGAAGCTTACCTGTCGGAAGTCCTCGCGCTCGGACACCTCGGAGATGTGCACCTCCACGGTCGGTATCCCCACGCTCTTGACCGCGTCCAGAATTGCGACCGAGGTGTGCGTGTACGCCGCGGGGTTAAACACGATGCCGTCAACGCCGGAAAAGTATGCTTTCTGAATAGCATCAACGAGGTCGCCCTCGTGGTTTGACTGGTAAAACTCGACCGTGACGTCCTTTGCCTGCGCGTGCGCGGAGATGGCCTCCAGCAGATCCTTATAGCTTCTCGCGCCGTAGATCTCCGGCTCTCTTATGCCGAGCATATTGATATTCGGCCCGTTCAAAACAAGAATTTTCATTCTCCCAGCTCCTTTAAAATTTCCCGCGCTTCCTCCTCGGGAGTTCGGTTTGCGTCAATTATAAGCTCCGCCGCCATTCTGTAAACGTCATAGCGCTCGGCATAGAGCTTTTCGAGCTTATTTCGCTCGGAGGACAGCGGGCGGTCGTCCGTTGCAACGAGATTATGAACCGCGCGGTCAAGGAACACGATGACACCGTTGCGCCTGAGCGCTCTTACGTTGTCGCCGTCAAGCACCGCGCCGCCGCCTGTTGCAATGATCCTCCCGCCCTCGGCGGCAAGCTCCGCCACCGTTTCCTTTTCGATTTTTCTGAACTCCGCCTCGCCGTATTTTGCGAAAAACTCCGCTATCGGCATTCCGATCTTTTTCACTATATGCTCGTCCGTGTCGGCAAGCTCCATGCCGCTCAGCCGCGCGAGTATGCCGCCGACCGTCGTTTTACCGCAGGATGGCATACCGATGAGAACGATATTGCGCTTTGCGTTTCTCACGCTCAAAAACGCCTTGTCTATAAGGCTCTCGTCAAGCGGTTTGTCTCTGAATATCGCCGAGGCATACACCGCCTGCGCCGCGAGCATATACAGTCCGCCCTCGGCCGCGATGCCTCTTTCCCGCGCGTCGAGAACGAGGTTCGTGCGCAGGGGGTTATAAACCGCATCGAGCACGCCGCAAAGCTTCGGAAAGGCGGAAATGTCAATAGGCACGCCGTCCTGCCGAGGGTACATCCCCGCGGGAGTCGCGTTTATGATGACCTGCGCGTCGGCGTGGGAGCTTATCGCCTCGTCATAGCTTATGCTGCCGTCCTTTCCGGAGCGCGAAACGTAGCTCACGCTCGCGCAGCCCATATATTCCGCCAGCGCGTGCGCCGTTTTTGACGCGCCGCCCGTGCCTAAAATGAGCACCTTTTTCCCCTTCATGTCCACGCCCGCGTGCCTTGCAAGGGCGAGCATACCGGGGAAATCCGTGTTGTCGCCGATGAGCCTGCCGCCGCGGTTAACGATGGTGTTCACTGCGCCTATGCGCTTTGCGCTCTCGCTTATTTCGTCAAGATACGGCATGACGGCCTGCTTATACGGTATCGTCACGTTTATGCCGCAAAACTCGCGCTTTCTTAGAAAATCGCCCAGCTCGTCGGGGCGCAGCTCGTGCAGCTCGTATTCGTAATCGGCTATCTGCGCGTGAATTTCGCACGAATAGCTGTGCGTCAAATGCTCTCCTATAAGACCGTATTTCATCATTTGACTCCTTTCGTAAGCGCGTCCGTGCCGTAGCGCTGCGCGAGCATATCGCACAGGCACAGCGCCGTCACGCTGTCGAGCACGGGGCAGATGCGGCGGATTATCGCCGGGTCGTGTCTGCCGCGGATGCTTATTTTCGCGTTTTCGTTTTTAATGAAATCCACCGTCTCCTGCTCGCGGGAAACGGACGGCGTGGGCTTGACGGCGCAGTTAAACACGATGGGCATACCGTTTGTGATGCCGCCGTTTATGCCGCCGTTATTGTTCGTTTCGGTGACTACGGCGCCGTTTTTTATCCTCAGCGCGTCGTTTGCCTCGCTCCCGCGCATATCGCTCAGAGCAAAGCCCGCTCCGAATTCGATGCCCTTGATGCCGCCGATGGAGAACACCGCGTGGGAGATGACGCTCTCGACGCTGTCAAACCACGGCTCGCCCACGCCCGCGGGTATACCGAATACCGCCGTCTGAGTAACGCCTCCGACGCTGTCATTTTCTTCTCGCGCCTTGAGTATTTCCCTTGCCATAGCCTCGCCGCACCCGTCGTCGAGCACGGGGAAAGCCTTATTTTCCAAGGCTGCAAGCTCGGCTTTTATATCACCGAAGGCTCTGTCGCGCACTCCGCCGCAGCTTAAAATATGCGTGCCGACGCTTATCCCGAGGCTTTCGAGCGCGGGGAGCAGAATGCCGCCCGCCGCAACGATGGCAGCCGTGACGCGGCCGGAAAAATGTCCGCCGCCGCGATAGTCCTCGAAGCCGTGATACTTGCACCACGCCGCGTGATCCGCGTGAGCAGGGCGCGCAAGACCGTAGGTGTAGTCCTCGCTGCGCGTGTTCTCGTTGGGGATGATTATGCAAACGGGCGTGCCGGTCGTTTTGCCGTTAAAAACGCCGCTGAGTATTTTAAATTCGTCCTTTTCCCTGCGCGGAGTGGACAGCGCATCGCAGGGTCTGCGCCGCGTGAGCTGCCGCGCTACGGCGCTCTCGCTGACCTCAATTCCGGGCGCAAGTCCGTCTATCACGCAGCCGACCGCCGCGCCGTGGCTCTCGCCGAAAACGGTGAGGCTCACGCTCTGCCCGAAGCTGTTTTTCATCTCTCGCCCTCCAGTCTTTTGAGAACATCCTGCGCCGTCATTTTTTTAAGCTCAAACGAGCCTATTTCGTTTACGAGCACGCAGCTTATTCCGTCCGCGCCCATTTTCTTGTCATGCAGCAAATACGGCATGAGCTGCGCCGGGCTTTGCTCTGTCTCATGCGGCAGCCCGTATTTTTTGAGCACCGCCTCTATCCTCGCCGCAGCCTCGCGTGAGCACATGGGCAGCATACCGAGCGCGACGCACTCGCCGTGCAGAAGTCTGCCGCCGTTAAAGCTCTCGATGGCGTGACCGATCGTGTGACCGAAGTTCAGGACCTTTCTGAGTCCCGTTTCGTGCACGTCCTGCTCAACAACACTCTTTTTTATCATGAGCGCGCGGTGGATTATCTCCGCGAGGTCCGCATTCAGATCCTCACTGCGCTCTATCGCTTCAAAAAGCTCCGCATCGCTCGTCGCCGCCATTTTTATCGCCTCGGCAAGCCCCGCCATGAGCTGACGGCGCTCCAGAGTTTTAAGCACCGCGGGGTCGATGACGACTCGTTTCGGCTGGTAAAACGCGCCGACGATGTTCTTGACGCCGTTGAGGTCAATTGCGGTCTTGCCGCCGATGGACGAATCGACCTGCGACAAAAGCGTTGTCGGAATATTATAAAAATCAATGCCGCGCATATAGCAGGACGCCGCGAAGCCGCTCAGATCGCCCACGACTCCGCCGCCTACGGCAACGACGCAGTCGCCTCGCGTGAAGGAAGCATCGAGCATTTCCGAAAGAAGCCGCTCAAGCTCCCCGAAGCACTTGCTCTGCTCGCCCTGAGGCACGGTGACCACCGTCGGGGCTGCACACTGCGCGGCAACAAGCTCCGAATACTCCGCCGGCACGCCGCTGTCGGTGACGATAAGCGCTCTTCTGCCGAGCTCCAGAATTTCGCCTATTCTGCCGAGAGCGCCCTCCTCGAGCACGATGTCATAGTCCCATGTATCGGTTTTGACGCTTATGAGCATTCCGTTCACTCTCCGATCTTCAGATTAGAATAAAACGTGCCGACGAGCTTGAGCTTTGCGCACACCGCGGACAGCTCACGCAGCATATCCCTGCCGTTTTCCGTATTGACGTTGCCCTCCGCCTCAATGTAGAAAAAGTAATTCCACTGCAGGTCCTTCATCGGGCGCGAGCGCAGATTTCGCATATTGTAGCCGTGAGAGCCTATTATATTGAGCGTCTGAGCCAGAGCGCCGGCCTCGTTTTTCACGGTAAAGACGAGGATGAAATTCTCCTCCTCGCGGCTGCTCTTGCCCGCGGGACGGTTTTGCGCACGTGAAAGCGCCGCAAAGCGCGTCGTGTTTATCTTGCTGTCGTTTATGCCCCTATCGAGTATGTTGAGCCCGAAAATGTCCGAGGTCTCGTCCGAGGCGATCGCCGCAACGGAGGCGTCGCCGCTGTCCTTCACGAATTTTGCAGCCAGCGCCGTATTTGAAAATGCCCGCGTTTCAAAGCCGTGAGAGCGGATATACTCCCCGCACTGGTCGAGCGCCTGCTGGTGGCTTATGACGGTCTTTACCCCGTCGAGCGCAGCGCCGGGCACGCCGAGCAGATTGTGGACGATCGAAAGATCAACGACCTGATTTACGAAAAGCTCGCCGGAGAAAATGAGGTCCATCACCGTGCCGACCTCGCCCGCCGCGCTGTTTTCAAGCGGCAGCACCACGCAGTCATATTCTCCTCGCTCGACCGCCTTGTATGCGTCGGCAAAGTCCGAAAACGGAAAAAGCTGCGCGCCGGGGAACATCTTCTGCGCCGCAATGTGCGCGAACGCGCCCTCCACGCCGCAGTACGTCACGCGCATACCCTCCATGAGCCGCGCCTGATACTCGCACGAAAGGTCGATCGTCCTGCGCAGGAACTGCACATAGTACGACTCGATCTCCTCGCTCTCAATATAACTGCGGTTGCGCTTAATAAGCTCCTGCTCGCGCGCGGGGTCCTTCACCGAAAGGCCGTTTCTGCGCTTATAATCGGCAATTATCGCCGCGGCGCGCATTCTTCTTTCAAACAGCCTTGCCATTTCCTCGTCTACCGCGCTTATCTCGTTTCTGGCTTCCTGAAGCTCGTTCATGTTTTCATACCTCGCATTTAAAATTTGCGTCAAATAAAAATCGGCCCCTTCATTCTCGACAAAGGGACCGAATTCAATGACAAATATGCACCGCCTTTTGCGGCATGAGCTTTAGTGCATTGTTACGTCCTTTACCGAGCCTCGCTGCTTCGGCCGTAGTAATAAAAAACGCAGTACGAATAAAATCGCACTGCGTTAAAAGACATAGCTGCACTGTGGACAGACTCGGACACGGAGATACTGTGCGCACATTCACAACGCTTCATTTCCGCATCCTCGCTTTCTTACGAATTATGAGTAAATTATACTCACGGCAAGAACACTTGTCAACTGACGCTTTTGAACAAATTTCCGCCATGCGTCGGAAAGCATTTGTGTAATTTCGCGCCGAATTTAACCCCAAAGTGCCGTGAGCATCGGGATTATCTGCTTTTTGCGGCTCATAACGCCGGGCAGGAAAAGCATATTGTCCTTCGGCTCGACGGAGAAGGCACGGCGTATCGTCTCGTCGCTGCCGACATAAAGAAGCTGCGTACCCTCGCGCAGAACGTCGGTGAGCATGAGAATGACGATATCGTAGCCGCTGTCGTTTTTCATGCGGCGCATCTCGGCGAGAAATTCCTCGCTGCGCTCGAGCATTTTTTCGGAGTCGAGCGTCGTTATCTGCGCAACGCCGAGGCGCTGGCCGGAGATGTGGAATTCCTTAAAGTCGGAGCGGATAAGGTCGGAGACGGGCTTTTGCTCGCCGTTGCCGCCGGAGAACAGCTCCTTGCCGAGAGTCTCGACCTTCACGTTTGCAAGCCTTGCCATGCGCTCGGCAAGAGCGATGTCGCGCTTGGTGCAGGTCGGGGATTTGAACATGACGGTGTCGGACAATATAGCCGCCGCCATGAGCCCCGCCATTGCCGGAGAGGGCATGACGCCGTGCTCCTGATACATTCCGGTTATAATGGTCGTCGTGCTGCCGACGGGCTCGTTGCGCATTCTGATAGGCTGCGTGGTCTGAATGTCGGCAAGACGATGGTGGTCGATGATCTCAAGTATCTCCGCCTGCTCAAGTCCCGCGACCGCCTGCGATTTTTCGTTGTGGTCAACGAGCACGACGCGCTTTCTGCGCGGGCGCAGCAGGTGGTATCTTGAAAGCGTGCCGACGACCTTTTCGTTCTCGTCAAGCACCGGGTAGCAGCGATAGCGGCTCTTGAGCACCTCCTCGCGCACGTCGTCTATGTAGTCGCTCAGATGGAAGCAGATGGGACTCTCCGTGTGGCAGGGGCGGGATATGGGTATCGCCTGATAGATGAGCTTTGCGACCTTCGCCGCGTCAAAGGGCGTCGATACAATGCAGGTGCTGCCCGCATTTTCGAGCCATTCGGGCTTTGCCTCGGTCTGGCACAGCACGATGCAGCTCACTCCGAGCTTCAGCGCGCGCTCTATCATATCCGGCTGGTCTCCGCACAAAACGATGCTGTCGGGGTCGTTAAACAGAAGCGTCTCGCGGCTTTGCGGCAGCGCAATGACGACGTTGCCGGAGATGCAGTCTATAAGATCCGCGCCCTCATTTAATATCTTGCCCTCGAGCGTGCTGAGGATGTTAAACAGCGGCACCTCGTCAAGATGCGGGTCTATCATCGTCAAAAGGCTGTAGGACGCGATATCGCCCGCGGAGAGCGTACCGTAAAGGGTGCCGTCCTCATTAATTACGGGAATGACGGAGACCTTCTGCTCGCGCATCATCTGCCACGCTCTGTACATCGTGACGGAGGCGTTCAGCGCGGGCGGCGTGTCAAAGTCAAGGTCGCTGACCTGCGTGCGCACATCGCGTATAAATCTCGGCGCCGCAAAGCCGAATTTGTCAAGCATTCTCTGAGTTTCGTCGCTTATATGTCCAAGGCACGCCGGCACGTACTCCCTGTCGCCCAGAGCGTTGCGCAGCGCGGCGTAGCTCATTGCGGCGACTATCGAATCCGTATCCGGATTTCTGTGTCCGACGACAAAAATTTCATTCATTGTATAGTTTCCTCCGATTTTGAGTGCTTCACAATTATAGTATGTGAGCGCAAAATGTCAATAAAAAAAGAGGCATCTTAACAGATACCTCTTAATTTTTGTTTCTTTTTAACTTATTAAATGCTTATTTCGTTATTTTTCTTATCAGCTTTCGCATATCAGAAGCGTAGGTGCGAAGCTCCGAATTCGGTCTGCCCTCGCAGCCGCGCACGGCGTTGAGCAGCTCCTCGGCGATGGCAAGAAGCTCGGCAAACAGCGGATTGCGGCTGCGCGCCTGAGAAGGCTGCGGAGCCTTGCGCTTGACGGGGATGCCCTCGGTTATGACGGTGAACTCTCCCGCGGCAAGGTCAAACGCCGTGCCGCTGTACGGAGCGAACGCTTTGTAGCCCAGCTCGTTATTTAAGCAGGCGGTGAAGCTGTCCGCACTTTCGGGGTCGCCGTGGTTAACGAACACCGTTTGCGGCTTCTCGCTGAAGCCCATGAGCCACGCGATGAGCCCGCGCTTATCCGCGTGTCCGCTCACGCCGGGCAGCGCCGTTATCTCCGCCTTCACCTCGATCTCCTCGTTAAACAGCTTGACGCTCTGCGCGCCGTCAACGAGCGCCCTGCCGAGAGTACCGACGGCCTGATAGCCCACGAACAGCACCAGACACTCCTTGCGCCAGAGATTATGCTTGAGATGGTGGCGTATGCGTCCCGCGTCGCACATTCCGGACGCGGAAATGATGACCTTCGGCGTTTTGTCCTCGTTTATCGCCTTGGACTCCTCCTGGCTGACCGCAAGATGCAGCCCGTCAAAGCACAGGGGATTTTCGCCCGAGCGTATGATCGCCTTCATTTCCTCGTCAACGTAGCTCGTGTCGCACTGCAAAAACACCTTTGTCGCCTCGATAGCGAGCGGGCTGTCAACGTAGACCGGAAAGCTCCCGTGCCCCGTGACGAGGCCGCGGTTTTTGATCTCGCGTATGAAATACAGCATCTCCTGCGTCCTGCCAACGGCAAAGGCGGGGATGACCACGTTGCCGCCGCGGTCGAGGGTGCGCTGGATGTACTGCGAAAGGCTCGCTATGTAGTCCGGGCGCTCATCCGTGTGATTGCGGTCGCCGTAGGTGGACTCGATGACGAGGTAATCGGTTTTGCCGACGTGCTTGGGGTCGCTGAGTATGGGCTGCGAAAGATTGCCCACGTCGCCGGAGAAGGTTATCTTCCGCTCCGTGCCGTTTTCGTTCAGCCATATTTCGATCGCCGCCGAGCCGAGCAGATGCCCCACATCCGTAAAGCGTATCGTCACGGCGTCGTTTACCTGCACGGGCACCGCGTATTCGCACGGGCGCAGCAGCTTCATGAGCCCGTCAACGTCGTCAAGGTCGTAAAGCGGCTCAACGGCCCCCTCGCCGCGGCGCATCGCCTTGCGGGTCTTCCACTCGGCCTCCGACATCTGGATATGCGCACAGTCGCGCAGCATGATATCCAGCAGCGAGCAGGTGGCGGCGGTCGCATATACCGCGCCGCGGAAGCCGTTTTTATACAAAAGCGGCAGCAGGCCGGAATGGTCTATATGCGCGTGGGTCACGAGCGCGAAGTCGAGCATGGACGCCGCAACGGGCAGCTCCTGATTTTCAAAAATGTCCTTGCCCTGCTCCATGCCGCAGTCAACAACGCCCTTTTTATCCCCGATTTCGAGCAGGGTGCAGCTTCCCGTCACCTCATGGGCAGCGCCTAAAAACGTAAGCTTCATTTTTCCTTTCGCCTCACAGTTCCGGAGTCCATCCGTCGCCAAAGGGGTCATCCTGCGCGGGACGGGTGAGCTCAACATAATATCCGGCATAGCTCAGATCCATGTACGGCAGCACGAAAAACTGCACGAACACGCCGAGACCGATGACGTTGAGAAATTCCGTCGCAAAGGACGGGGACATATACTCTGCAAGCGTAATGCCGAGCGACACGGCAAGCGCCACGAGCATCAGCCAGCCTATAAAGCTGAGATCGAAGCAGAAAAGCTCCCATTTGTGCCCCTTCATGATGCGCTTGCTCTCGTTTATGCAGGCAAGCGGGTCCATTTCGGGGTGCTCCAGCAGCAGGTAGAGCGACATACGGTAGCGGTAAGCCGCGATGATGCCGGGAATGACAAACAGCAGCGACCACAGAAAGACGAATATCGCCTGAAGTATCGACAGCCAGATAACGCGCCAAAACATACCGAAGCCGTCAAAGAGGTTCCAATAGCTCGACTGTCTTGCGCGAACGGTGTTGAGGCAGAAGATCGCAAAGCCCGCTCCGAGCACTATGCTCACGATCTCGATCGCAATGTTAAGGAGCACGGCGGCGGGGCTCGGCGCAGCCTTCTCAAGCAGATACATCACCCGGCTCTCGTCGAGCACATCGCCCTGCGAGAGGATGGACTGCATCTCCATGCGGTAGCTTCCGACGAGCTTATACGACAGATAGCTGAGCAGTGCGCTGACGAAAATGAAGATGATCGCCATCAGCACGGGCTTGGGGTCGGCGGTTTTTATGAGTGTTTTTGACTGAGCCTTGATCTGTTTTCT
>USPI01000015.1 GCA_900556535.1 uncultured Eubacteriales bacterium
TGTAATCGTCGGCTTCACATATATTTCTTTATCATACCCTGCAATTGGATGGATCGTATTGGGGTTTGGGTGTTTTCCGTCTTTCATCTTAACTACCTCTTCAATTTCCGATATTCCGAAACTCTCGCTTCATGATTGCCGGAGACATAGCAGCAGGGTGCGATTTTTACGGCTTCTTTCGCAAACGCATTCGCCTCATATTCGTGTTTTGTGCGCACAATAACGGCTGAGCAATCAAACTGCTCATAGCGTATTCTGAATTACCCAGCCTGTCAAGGGACATGAGTAGTTGTACACGAAAAAGTTACATCTTTTGAGCAGTTCAAATGGACAGGCATTTATGCTGTCGAGGATCATCCGTACCGGCATACACCGGTATTAGGGAAAAGAAATGCAGGCGGCAATGGAGGAGATCCGCCGAAACCCACGGCAGTTCAAGCTTCCTGCATAAAGCAGAACACGGTGCAGTCCCTTTCGGGAGACTGCACCGTATCCTACATAAAAAACCTCGTTATCCGCCTGTGTCTAATGGCGGTCTTATTTTTCTTCACGCGGCGATGCGGGCGTAGCGCGGAGTGTCAACGGCGCTCAGCATGAAGCCGTAGGGGTCGAGCCGGCCGCTCGTGGCCATCGAGAACACGCGCGGGCTGCATCCGGATACGAGCGCGGCGCCGCAATCGGAGATGCGCACGGGCTGCTGCTCGCTGCGGCTGTCAACGTTCCAGAAAACAAGCTCGGGCAGCCTGTAGCCCGCCTGCGCATAGCATGCGGCGGCGGCCTCGAAATTCGTCGCGGACGCATTTTGCGCGCAGCAGTCAAACTCCATGTCGGAGATGATGTACAGCCGCGCGGGCAGCTCCTCACGGCTCGCGCCGTTTTCAAGCGCGCTGCGCAGTATGAGGTCGAAAACCGCCTCGATATCCGTGTTCGCGCACTCATCAAAGCTGCTGCAATAGCGCACCTTGTCCACAATATCCCGACCCTTTATCTCCACAAGGCGCGGAGTTTCGGAGAAGGTGATGAAATGGTTATGAAACGCGCCCCTGCTGCGCTCGGCAAAGTATATCGCCAGCGACTGCGCGACCGCCGCGGGAGTCGGGTTGCTGTTCCAATACATCGAGCCAGAGCCGTCGGCAACGACAAGCGCGTTTTCGTCCGCGGTGAAGTCCTCAAGCGCGCGCCACGCCGCGTCAAGAGAGAGCCGCTCCTCCTCGGTGCAGTCATAGCAGTGCTCGACAAGCTCATACGGAAGGAGCGTGCCCGTGTGCAGTGTGCACTCTCCGCGCGAGACGAGGCGCAAATACTCGCAGTAGCGCTCGCCGTCGTTGCGCAGGAACGCCTTGCGGTACTTGAGCATCGCCTTGGACGGCTGCTTTGAGTAGTCAAAGCCGTAATCCCCCACGCGCAGGTTGTTTTCGATGATGCGTATCCCGGCGCGCAGAGCGGAAAGCGCCTTGCGGTACTCTCGTTCGCTCAGCCCGAAGTGTCTTGCGATGCGCCGCGCCGTCACCGCCGTCTGCGCGTTTGAGGCGTTCACGGACGGCAGCCACTTTCCGAGCAGCGAGACCTCGCCGCCTGCCCCGAGCGCTGTGAGGTCTGCCTCAAGCTGAGCCCTCATAAGCTCCAGCGCCTGCATATGGCAGGGAGTGTCAAGCAGCACGAGCACATCGTCCCAGCGTCCGTAATCCGCGATATACGGAAGATTTCGCAAAACGGAGCGCGGCTCGTCAAAGGCAAGGCGGCGCAGAATGCTGCGGAAAACGCGGCGCTCTCCGAGACCGCCTCGCACGTCGCGGGCGTAGAATAATATCTTCATCGCAAGGTCGCCATCCTCCGCGTAGGCTCTGAAAAAGCGGCGGTAGATCTCATTCTCGTCGGCATGGCGCAGCGCACCAATGCTCGCAAAAAGATCCACGCAGTCCCTCCCGCTCGTGCGATAGGAAGCCGCGCCGTTTTCCGTGCGTGTCATATTTGCGGTTTTCTTCAGGGTCTGTAACATGGGAAGGACCTCCTTTTCGAATAAAACAGTACGCAAGGGCGCATATTCTTCTTATGCGCCCCGCGGCAGGGCGGATATCAAAGCACGGTTAAATAGCGAAATATAAATTCCTCTGACTCGTTATCGGCATTGCTGTCTGTGCTTTTTCCGGAGGGGCGTGCCCCCCCAGATGCGCCCTGCAATGATAAAATACCATGCCCGGCGGCATTTTTCATGGAAAAAAAGTTGCGAACTCTCCTTTTTCGGGAAAAGTCCGCAATTTTTTCGTTTATTTTCTTTCTTGCAGCTCAAGCTGGCGCTCTATGCGCCCGCGCAGCAGCTCGGCAATGCTCTCCGGCTGCGTCACCCGCAGCACCGGCCCGAAGGACAAAATGCGAATGAGCATCTCCGTCTCGTCGCTCGCCCTGTATTTGAGCTTTATGCGATAGTGCCCCTCTCCGAGAAAAACGGTCTCCTTTTCCATGTCGGAAAAATGCAGCATCGCCCGCTCAAGCGCCTTGCGCGTGTCGTAAAGCTCCATGACGAGCGTTTTCACGCGCTCGCGCGGGGCGCGGTATTCCTCCGCCCTGTATTTTCCGAGAAGCTGCACGGAGTCTATGCGCGAGAGGTTAACGGTCACCGCCCTGCCGCGCGATTGGGCGATGAGGCGGAATTTATCGTCCTTTGAGGAGTATTCCAGCCTGTACGGAATGCACACGCTGCAATTCCTGCCGCCGGTGCGGTCACGATAGCGCACGCGCAGCCGCCGCTTTTCCCGCATTGCCCGCAGGATAGCGCGAAAATGCTTTATATACCGCGCGTCGGAGTAATCGTCGCCGTCGGCATAGCGGTCAAAATACACGAACTGCCGCGGCTCGAAAAGCGGCTCGACGTCCTCAAGCCCCTCCACCGACGGCTCAAAGAGCCTGATGCGCGCATCGAGAAGAAGCGCCTTGAGCCACTGCTTTTCCAAGGTGGCGAGCGGCACGTGCGGCGCGGCGCGAAGCGGAGTATAGAGCTTTTCCGTCAAAAGCGGCCAGCTTCCGTCGGTGAGCTTTGCCGGTATCGTCACGACGCTCTCGCCGAAGGCATTTTCAGCGACCGTGCGCGTAAGCTCCTCCCGCGTGAGACCTCCCTCCGCGGCCTTTTCGAGAATTTCGGAAACGGTCTTAAAATACAGGCCGTAGACCTCGGAGAATATCACCTCGCCTCACCTCCCGCGTAAAGCTCCGCCATGCGGTTCAGGTCGTCGTAAAAGCGCTTTCTTGCAAATTCGTTGTCGCTTTCAAAGCTTATTATGCGCCCGATGAAGCTTCGCACCCACGGCAGAAGCTCCAGCGCGTCGTACACGTCGGCGGTGAATTTATAGGTGTGCCCGTCAAGGCGCTCAATGCGCCCGCAGCGCTTTTCCCGCTCAAGGCGCTCGACTATGAAGTCCTCGCCGTCATCAACGCGCACGGTCATTTCGACATGATCCATGCCGCAGTCCGTGCCCACGGAAACGCCCCAGAGATTTTCTGCCAGGCGCTCGGCAAAGCCCTCGTACCGCTCATGGCGCTCCTCGTATTCCCCCGCCCGCAGCTCGCGGATATTGTCAAGGCGGAAAAACATCGGCTTGCGCTGCTCGCCGCAATACGCCAGAAGATACTCGCGTCCGGTCTGGGTGCTGACGTAAATGCGCAGGGGGTAAACAAGGTATCGCGCGTCTCCGAAGAGCGTAAGCTCGACGCTGCGCTTTTCCTTCATGGCGCAGACGGCGTCAAAAAGCACCTGCGTGTCGAGAGTGTGCAGAAGATAATGATGCTTAAAGCGAAAATGCTCGCTCACGCGTGGCAGGCGGTCGAGGATATACGAGCCTATGACGCCGAAGGGCGCCTCCTCGGAGAAAAACGCCGCGGCGCTCTCCCACGAGGATAAGCTAACATCATCCTCGGCGAGGCGATAGTACAGTCCCCTGCCCTTTTTTTCGGCCGTGACGATGCCCATGCCCTCGTATTCGCGCAGCTTTTTGCGCACGGTGGACTCATCGAGGGCAAAGGGTGTATTTGTGTGCGAAAGCAGCTCCGAAACGCCGTCGGTCAGCTCCCTTATGCTTTTTGCGCTCTTATCCGAAAGCAGGTCGAGGATGCAGAAATGCAGCACGATGTCCCTGTCGGTGAAGCTCTTGGCCTTCCACGCGCCGTAAAGCGGATTGAAGGTCACGCTGCGGTTATCCACGGCTATAAAGACGCTTTTGCCCTCGGCACTGCGGCGGAACGCCATGCAGCCGCCCAGCCAGCTCTCTATTCTGCGGCGCTCGTCGTCATAGCTGCGCGCGCTTTTGTCCGTGAAAGCCTCGCGGCTTTTGAAGCCGTAGACGTAAAATTCACGCATATAGCCGCGGATTTTTTCGAAGCTCTTTATAAGCTCTCGGTAGGCCATGCCCTCGCCCCCCTCTCGTGTGTCTTATGAAACTATACCACAGCCGAGCATGCCGCGCATTAGTTTTTCGTTTTTCGTGACATTTCGGCGCAGATTTGATATACTGTGTCCGAAACTTGATTAAGGACTGATAACAATAGAAGCAAACGATATAAAAATTGAACGCGCCGTCCTCGCGGGACTTTCGGCGGCGTCCATGGATGCGAGCGAGCGCTCCACGGACATCTCCATGCAGGAGCTTGCCGCCCTTGTCGAGACCGCCGGCGGCGAGTGCATCGGTATGCTCGTGCAAAACCGCCCGACTCCCGACCCGCGCAGCTTCATAGGCGACGGCAAGGTCGCGGAGCTCAAGGACTTCATCGAAATGAACGACTGCAACCTCGCGGTTTTCGACAATGAGCTGTCGCCCTCGCAGATGCGTGTGCTGTCCGAGGAGCTCGGCGTCAAGGTGCTTGACCGCTCCGGTCTCATTCTCGACATTTTCGCCCAGCGCGCACAGACCCGCGAGGGTCAGTTGCAGGTCGAGCTTGCGCAGTATAAATACCTGCTGCCGCGCCTGACGGGTATGTGGACACATCTTGTCCGCCAGACCGCAGCCGGCGGCTCATCGCCCATCGGCACGCGCGGCCCCGGCGAAACTCAGCTCGAGACCGACCGCCGCCACATCCGCAGGAAGATACAGAAGCTCGAGGAGGAGCTTGCCGCGGTGCGCAAGATACGCTCCACGCAAAGGCGCAAGCGCGAGAAAAACGACGTGCCGGTCGTGGCGCTCGTGGGCTACACAAACGCCGGAAAATCGACGCTTTTAAACTGCCTGACCGACGCCGGCATCCCCGCAAACGACCGCCTTTTCGACACCCTCGACACCACCACGCGCAAGCTGCGGATAGACGATCTGACGGAGGTGCTCATCTCCGACACCGTCGGCTTTATCCGCAAGCTGCCGCACCACCTCGTCGAAGCGTTCAAGGCGACGCTTGAAGAGCTCAGCTACGCGGACGTGCTGCTGCACGTTATCGACATCTCAAACCCCGACTGGGAGGAGCAGGCGCGAGTCGTCGATGAGCTCATCACCCAGCTCGGAGCGCAGCAGACGCCCTGCCTGCGCGTGTACAACAAATGCGACGCCTACCTCGGCATACTGCCGCACGGCGAGGACTGCGTCTGCCTCTCGGCAAAGTCCGGCGAGGGCGTGCAGGAGCTTGTCAAAAAGCTTTCGACCATCCTCGACAGGGGCAGCCGCCGCGTGAGCCTGCTCATACCATATTCAGACGCCGGCATAACCGACCTTCTCAACCGCGAGGCGTCGATCGAGCGCCTTGAATACACCGACGGCGGCATCGAGGCCGACGTCACCGTACCGCCGGAGATATTCGGCAGGATAAAAAAATATATCCCCGGCTACACGGAGCCTAAGGAGGACTGGGAGGATTGAGCGAATATTTCATTCCCGCCGGAGACGGCGAGGCGGAATTTGTCGAAAAACGCTCGAGCTTTCTCGGTCATGTGAGATTTGTCGAAACCGAGGAGGCGGCACGGAACTTCATAAACGAGATGAAGAAAAAGCACTACGACGCGCGGCACAACTGCTGGTGCTACATCATCCGCGATGGTGCGGTGCGCTACTCCGACGACGGCGAGCCGCAGGGCACCGCGGGGCTGCCGATGCTCGAGGTCTTTAAGCGCGAGGGCGTGGAAAACGTCGTGTGCGTCGTGACGCGATATTTCGGCGGCGTGCTGCTCGGCACGGGCGGACTTCTTCGCGCCTACACGAAAAGCGCAAAGGACGCTCTGGATGCGGCGGGCATTGCCGCCGTGCGCCGCTGGGTAAAGACGCTTGTTGACTGTCCGTATTCGCTGCTTGAGAGGATAAAGCTCGAATGTCTCGCTCTCGGCGGCAGCGTGCAGGACACGGAATACGGCTCTGCCGTCACGCTGCATCTGCTTTTACCGGAAAAGAGCGCGGATGACTTTGCCTCGCGCGTCACGGAAATAAGCGCCGGAGCCTGCCGCGCCGTGAATTCCGGCGAGGAATTCATGCCGGTGAGAATCAAATAAAACGCAAACCGTCCCCTGTACGAAATGCACGGGGGACGGTTTTTTATGCTGTTTTAAAATGCGTCGCAGTCGTCAAAGTCGAGAAGCGTCGGGTCAAGCGGCTGCTCGCGCAGGACGCTCTGCATATACTGATTGACCTGATTGCGCATATCGCGGCGGGATATGGTGCGCGGGTCCATGAGATCCTGCTGCACCCAGATGAAATTGATGTTTCTCTCTCTCGCCTGCTCGTCAAACAGCCCCTGAAGTCCGTCCATGCCCTTGCAGGATATCTGATCGTACATGATTATCGTGTCAACGGCGTATTCCTCGGCAACGCGCCACATCTCATCGAGCGAATTTTTATAGCCGCCCTTGGTGTGCTTGCGCATGGTCGCGCGCTGATAGGTCTGCGCAACGCCGCGGAGCATCGTCTCGGGCGTGGAGGTGTCGATGATGACCTGCGAGATATGCGTTTCCATGTCCATGACGGACACGATGCCCCAGCACTGCTCGAGCCAGTTGGCAAAGTTCGTGTAGTAATTCGCAGGGCACGACCACACGAGCGCCTTGTGCCGCAGCTCAAGCGCGCACGGTGAGCGCCGTTGGTAGCCCTCGGTCATTATCCTGCGCACCTTTTCGTCGGCGCGGTTAAAGCGCTCGTCCATGCCGCCGTGAAGATGATAGGTGTACATTCGGTAAAGCCACGGCGTGCCGCCCGTCACCTGCGGATAGTCGGTGCGGTTTATCTCCCACAGGTCGAGATGGAAGCGCGTGACCTCGTTATAGCTCTCAAGCGCCTTTCCGAAAGCATCCCAGTCGAATTTTTCACCCGTGTGCTCCTCTATGAATTTTATGCAGCCGCGCAGCTCCTCAACGGCGTAATCCTGCGCATCGACATCGTCGTTATATCTCAGCGGAACGCCGAGGCAATAGGTCGGGAGCTTAAAATATCTGTCCTGGAACGAGGTCGTCATTATCGAGCCGTCGCAGGGCATATTGCAGGCGATGAAGCACTTGCCGAAGATCGGGAAATCCCCCTCCGCCGCGACTCCCGCCTCCGCAGACGGCAGCGGGCACACGTCCGCGGGCACGCCGAAGTTTTCGATCGCGTCCAGGTAAACGGGCGGGAGCTGCTGATTTATCATCGAGGCGAGGAAAATGGGTATCGTCTGCACGGGAATACCGATGAGGTTGGGAAAGCCCGCCATGAGCTCGGTCGGCACAAGCTCGTCAAAGCAGACTATGCGCTCGGAAAGCGCCTTGCTGCCGCCTATGTTCTGGTCGGCATTGAAGCTGTCGGAGATAATATCTATGGTGTGCTTTATGATGACGTCATAAAGAAGCCTGCCCGCTCTGAGCTGTCTGCCGCGCATACCCTCGAGCTGGCGGTCTATAAACTGCGGCAGAGTGAGATAGGTGAGCATCCAGCGATAGCGGAATATGCCCTTGACGACCTGCACGGGCGAGCGGAGCACGAATTTTATCATGTCCTTCCACATGACGCACCACCAGCCGTAGTCCGTGAGCGTATCCCTCACGCCGCGCCACTCGCGCCAGCGCCGCACGCCGGTCTTGTCGATATATGTAAGGCCGAGGTTTCTCGATTTGACTGCCATATCATCGCCCTCCCTTATTTATGCTTTTGATTTCAAGGCTCTCGACAAATGCCTGAACCCTCGTGCGGAGCTGTCCCGAGGCGTTGCCGGTGTATTCCCTGTCAACGCAGACCGTGGGGTAGTTATAAAGCTCCGTCATGACGTGCGAGGCAAGCGCCCTCTCGTAGCCCCAGAATTCGCAGAACTTCATCTGCTCGTAGATAATGCCCTGTGCGCCGTATTCCTTGGCAAGCGCGTCAACGTAGTCATACCGCTCGTGCACCTTGTCCTGCGACATATACCGCGGGCACTGGCTCGTTTCCTGATAGATGCGGCAAATCTGGTCGAGCGCGGGCTCGGAGTCGTTTAAAATTATCTCCTGCCTGCCGGGGAATGCGCCGAAGCAGAATCTGTCGGCGACGATCAGTGCGCCGGACTGCTCGACGGTGCGCGTGAAGTCAAGGTCGTCAATTTCGCTGCCGACGACGACAACGCGGGCGCGATGCGCGGGCTTTACATCCGGCTCACGCGTTTTTACCTCCTCAAGGGTCTCCCTGAGCTTATCGACGATAAGATCCTTCGGGCAGCAGTACGACACGAGGCACAAAACGTGATACTCATAGCCGCTTATCGGGGGATTCGGGAGCTTGCGCAGGTCGCCTATCTCGGTCAGAATACGGCAGACCTCGTTATGGCGGGCGACTGCCGCGCGGATGGCTGCGTCCGAAATGTCCGTGCCGTAGCGCTCGTGCAGAGGCTCAAGCACCTTTTTGAGAAGCTGATTTTTATAATGCGCAAGGCCGTGGGGCGTGATCTTGAACGGCACGTCGATATACGACACGAAGAATTTGTCGTTCTTGACGAGCTGCAAAAGCTCAAAATGCTCAAGCGTGCGGTTCATCTCCGAACACGTTTCCCCGCCCGCGAGCGCCGAGAGGAAGTTGTAGCCGCCCTCGATGCCGCGCTCCACCAGCGCCTTCGAGTAGCCGCACAGGTAGTTGGTCATGTAGTAGGTCGAAATTTCAAGCGACCCCGTGCGCGGTGCGCGCAGACGCACGGAAAAGCAGTTGTCGAGATTAAGCAGCACCTCGGGCATGTGATAGCAGGTGTAGCCCACGGCGTGCCTTCCCTCGGAGACCGCCTGCGTGACAAGCTCGTTAGCCGCCTCGTCAAGCAGGTGCTCAAAGTAGATAAGATGCTTTAGGTCTTTCATTGGCCCCTCCCGATTATTAGATTTATATAAGTTCGTCAGTCTTTTGTCATTAAAAGTATATTATCCCGCAAACCATGTGTCAAGATAAAATCTTCGGCAATGTAAAAGCTTTGACACCTCCGCTCTGATGATGTACAATTGCCATTGAGGCAATGCGCCACCGACATAGGTGCAGGATTTTGCTGCAATATCACGGTAACGGACTTCCGACCAAGGCCGCACTGCGATAGTGCGCGGCAGCTGCGGTTTCCGCCGCTGAATCGACACCGTGCCGACGCAAAAAATGTATATGTAGGTGCGCTAAAGCGCTACTGAAAAAGGGAGATAGAAATTATATGAGTAAGAAAGAGCTTGCCGCGCAGTATCACGGCTCGGGCTGCAACTGCGCACAGTCCGTCGGCTGCGCGTTCTGCGCCGAGGCGGGCGCGGACGAAAAAACGATGAAATCGCTCGTGAGACGCTACGGCGGCGGCGCGTACAAATACTGCGGCGCACTGCTGGGCGCGGTCGCGGCGATGAACATGATAAAGGGCGGCTGTGCCGACGGCGAAGTCGCGGCGCTTGACGGTGCTGCGGCTGCCGAAGCACGCGAGCTGCTGCGCCGGTTTGAGGAGAAAAACGGCTCGGTATTCTGCCGCGAGCTCAAGGGCAGAGACACCGGCATCGTGCTGCGCGAGTGCCGCGGCTGCGTCGAGGACGCCGCCGAGATAGCCGAGGACATCCTCAAAAACGGCGTGCAGGGTTAAAGAAAATGTACCGCATACTTATCGTCGAAGACGATGCGGGCATCGCCGAAGGCGTGAAGCAGCAGGCGGAGGCGTGGGGGCTTGAGGCGTATATTGCGCAGGATCTGCGCGACGTCATGAGCGAGTTTGCGAGCATATCTCCGCATCTCGTGCTGCTGGACATCACGCTGCCGTTTTTTAACGGCTACCACTGGTGCGGAGCTATCCGCGCGGTGAGCAAGGTGCCCATCGTGTTCATATCCTCCGCCGCCGACAACATGAACATCGTCATGGCGATGACCATGGGCGCGGACGATTTCATCGCCAAGCCCTTTGACGGCGGTGTGCTCATGGCGAAGATACAGGCGCTGCTGCGCCGAAGCTACGACTTTGCGCCCGCCGCTCCCGTTATAGAGCACCGCGGCGCGATACTCGACACGGGCGACAACTCGCTGTTTTTCGGCGGCGAGAAGATCACCCTGACCAAGAACGAATACCGCATCCTGCTGTGCCTCATGCGCGAGCGCGGCAAGGTCGTTTCGCGCGAAAAGCTCATGGAAAAGCTGTGGGAGACCGACAGCTTTGTTGACGAGAACACGCTGAGCGTGAACGTCGGCAGGCTGCGCAAAAAGCTTGCCGCGGCGGGGCTTGAGGACTTCATCACGACCAAATTCGGCGTGGGATATATAATTGAGTGACGCTATGAAACTGTTTTTTGCATATTTAAAGCAGCGGCGGCGCATTATACGCGCATTCGTGCTGTTCATGGCGGTGTTTGCCGTGTCGTTTGCGCTGTATGAGCTGCCGATGATGGCGGTAGCGTATCCGGCGGGGCTTTGCTGCGCACTTGCACTTGCCGCCGCAATAACGGACTTTATCCGCGTCAAGCGCCGCCACGAGCAGCTTTGCGCCTTAAACGAGCTGACCGCCGCGGAGGAGAAGCTGCTGCCGCCGTCGGAGAGCATCGATGACGAGGACTATCGGCGCATCATCGAGCTGCTTGCCGAAAGCCGCGCCGAGCTTGCCGCCAACGCACAGCGGAGCATGAGCGATACGCTCGACTACTTCACCGTCTGGGTGCACCAGATAAAAACGCCCATCGCGTCCATGCGCCTGACCCTTCAAAACGAGGACAGTCCCGCATCGCGCAGGCTCAGCTCCGACCTCGGCCGCATTGAGCACTATGTCGATATGGCGATGGTCTTTCTGCGCCTCGGCTCGGAAAGCACGGACTACGTCATACGCGAATTTGAGCTCGACCCGCTTATCCGAAGCTGCGTGCGCAAGTTCGCCCCCGACTTCATCGGCAAGCAGCTGCATCTTGAGCTTGAGCCGACGCACACGAGCGTTGTCAGCGACGAGAAGTGGCTCGCCTTCGTTATCGAGCAACTCCTCTCCAACGCCCTGAAGTACACGAAAACCGGCAGCGTGCGCATTTACATGACGCAGCCGAAAACACTGTGCATCCGCGACACGGGCATCGGCATCGCGCCGGAGGATCTGCCGAGGATATTTGAAAAGGGCTACACGGGTCTGAACGGCCGCAGCGAAAGACGCGCAAGCGGGCTGGGGCTGTATCTGTGCCGCAGCATCTGCCGCCGCCTCGGTCACGGTCTGAGCGCCGTATCCGTCCCCGGCGAGGGCACCGAGCTGCGCATTGATTTGTACACCCATTCCCTAAATGTCGAATAACCACTGCCGTGGGGGCGATGCGCCTTGAGATTATACCGATACGGCTATTGCGGCTGCCCGGTCACTATCATGCCGGCAAAACCGTCACTGCCCCTGCGGCGAGGCGGCAGCTTAAAGTTTTCGTCGGAATTATCGTTACCGAGCCTCCGCAGTAAACTCATTCGCACGATTTGAAAACGCACTGCCCCTACGACGAGGCGGCAGCTTTAAGGTTTCGTCGGAATTACCGTTACCGAGTCTCCGCAGTAAACTCATTCGCACGATTTGAAAACGCACTGCCCCTACGGCGAGGCGGCAGCTTTAAGGTTTCGTCGGAATTACCGTTACCGAGCCTCCGCAGTAAACATATTCGCACGATTTGAAAACGCACTGCCCCTACGGCAGTAGAAAACTTTGAATTGACAAGAAAAAAGCTTGACAAATGCAGTCAGATTTGATATGCTTACTGAGCGCTCCAAAGACAGCAGGTACCGCAAGGAGTAAACCCTGCCGAGGATAGCATCAATTATTTTTGATTGCTTACTGCCTTCGTGTCCTTGGATACGGAGGCTTTCTTTATGAGCGTGAACATTAGTGTGGAGGTGAAAAACACACATGCCTAACGCAAAAGTTCTCAGCGAGAAGCAGGCGATCGTAGAAGCACTCGTCGAGCGTATCAATGCGGCAAGCGCAGGTATCTTTGTTGACTACCAGGGTATCACCGTGGCAGAGGATACTGCACTTCGTACCGAGATGCGCAAGGAGGGCGTTGACTACACCGTCGTCAAGAACACCCTGACCAGAATTGCTATCGACAAGGTCGGTATGAGCGAGCTCGACCCCGTCCTCAACGGCAGCACCTCTCTGGCAACCAGCAGCGAAGACCCCATCGCACCGTTCCGCATCATCAATGACTACTCCAAGAAGCTCGGCGACAAGTTCAATGTCAAGGCAGCTTTCATGGAGGGCAAGATCCTCAACGAGCAGGAGATAGTTGCACTGTCTGCGCTCACCAGCAAGAACGATCTGTATTCCAAGCTGGCAGGCTCCCTGAACGCCATCATCGGCGGTCTTGCAGTATGCCTGAGCGAGGTCATCGAGCAGAAGGGCGGCGCAGCCGCTCCCGCAGAAGCAGCAGAATAATCAAGCTGCACTAAACATTAAATTTGGAGGAAATTATAATGGCAAGCGAAAAAATCACCGCCATGATCGATGAGATCAAGGCTCTTTCCGTTCTCGAGCTCAAGGAGCTCGTCGATGAGATCTGCGAGACATTTGGTGTTTCCGCAGTTGCAGCAGCAGCTCCCGCAGCAGGCGGCGCAGCAGAGGCAGCAGTAGAGAAGACCGAGTTCGACGTTGTTATGACCAGCTTCGGCGCAGAGAAGATCAAGGTCATCAAGGAGATCCGCGGCATCACCGGCCTCGGCCTGGCAGAGGCAAAGGCAATGGTCGAGAAGGCTCCCGTTGCTGTCAAGGAAGGCATCTCCAAGGAAGACGCAGAGGCTCTCAAGGCTCAGCTCGAGGCCGTCGGCGCAACCGTCGAGATCAAGTAATTTCCGCCCATGTGTATCCGCATTCCGCGCCCCGGGGGAAGGGGCGCGGGGTGCGTTCCTGCTGTCAAAAAGCGCTCTTTTCCTGTCGGAGGAGAGCGCTTTTTGCACGTGTCGGGGAGGACTACCGGATCCCGGTTCGGCTGGACGGGCTGCCTTCGCCGCCCAGTGCCGGAAGCGCCGGCAGTTCCGTCAGATGAGAGAGCAGGACGTCGGGCCGGATGCCGTCGCCGGTTGCGCAGGCGCCCAACCCGATGGCATACATCCCCGCCCGGTGTGCGGCAAGAATGCCAGCCGGGGCGTCCTCAACCACGGCGCAGACATCCGGCTCCAGCCCGAGCAGTGCCGCCGCACGCAGGAAGACCTCCGGATCCGGCTTGGAGGCAGTTATCATGGTGCCGTCCGTCACGGCGTCAAAAGCCTGCTCCAGCTCTGTGCGTTGCAGGATCAGCCGGGCGTTGCGGCTGGACGAGCCGACTGCCAGCCGTAGTTTCCGCTTGCGTAAAATTTCCAATACGGCACGCACTGCAGGCGGGATATCTGCCGCAGTCAGCGTTTCCAGACTTGCCCGATACAGGCTGTTCTTCCGCTCGCAGAGAGCGGCTTTTTCTTTGTCGCCGAGACGGACTTCCGGCTTTAATGCCAAAAGCCGTTCCAGACTTTCCGCACGGCTGACGCCCCGCAGACGGTCGTTGGCACCACGGTCGAACGGAATACCCAACTCCTCCGCGATGCAGGACCATGCGCGGAAATGCAGTTCGTCGGTGTGCACCAGTACGCCGTCCAGATCAAAAATAACCCCCCGGATCATGATGCTTTTCATGCTTTTTCCTCCTCCCGGAAAGTGCTGATCCGTTTCAGCCCGTCACCGAATGCGGTCAATTGCGATTCGCTGATGCCCAGAAACGCGAGGGACGTCAGGGCGCGCGGCGTGAGTGCCAGCAGATCCGGCTCGTCCCCGGTCACGATGGCGTATGCGCGCGGCAGAAGCCGCCGCATGAGCGCCGCCGCCTCCGGGTTTTCCACAATATCCGCCAGCGGCGTGTCCGGTCCGAAGGGATGCACCAGCGCCGGGAGCGGAGCGCACCGGAAGCGGAAGTCTCCCGATATATCCTGGTACGCCGTCCCGTCCGGCAGGATCACTCGCGCCCGCACCCCTTCCGGGACACGCCCGGACACCGTGAAGGCTGCATCCCTTCCCACGCGCCAGCCGATTTCAAACCGACCGCGCGGGGATTCAAAAGCCATATCCAGCCGGTGCAGTGCCGCGCCGGGGTGCGGCTGAATCCGCGCCATGTCCCAGCCGGGGGATTCCGGCATCAACCCGGCGACCCGGCTGACCAGCGCCTCGCAGACCGAGCCGTAGGCATAATGGTTGAGCGAATTCATGCCTGTCCCGCTCAGATGTCCGTCCGGCAACAGGGAATTCCACCGCTCCCAGAAGGTGGTAGCGCCCATGTCCAGTTCATACAGCCATCCCGGCGGGGTGCGCCGGAACAGGATGCGGTAGGCGGCACCGTCCATGCCGCAATCAAACAGTACCGGCAACAGGAACGGCGTACCCAAAAAGCCGGTCTTCATGACCCAAAGATCGCGTGCCAGCCGCCGGGCAAGCCCGTCTGAGACCGCCTCGCGCGTCCGGTACAGCCGGAACGC